>CAZHPP010000022.1:0-15901 GCA_964534535.1 uncultured Victivallales bacterium
AATACATCCCATGATTCGGGGGAATCAAGAATATTTTCGGAGTATGTGAACAGAAATGTTAAAATTAATGGGAAAATGATTTGGAACCGCGGCACCCGAACCGCGGCCAGCAATCAGCGGCAAACTGCTATTCATAAACCGCTCGCTGGAAATCGAATACCGCATCCAGTGCTAGAGGGGCAGAGTACAAATCATTTTCCCGTTACCGATACTGATACATCGTCGACAAAAAGAAGTCAAGGAAGAAGAAGTAAAGAATTCCTTTTCGATTTATGGGGTATCCCATGACAGATAAAGAAGCAATCTTCAAGGAATGAAGCTTTTGGAACCAGCGGATCGGAAAAATCTCTGGATTGATCAGCATTGAATAAGCTTCAGGCAGAATGCCGGACGGGCACCTCGAATTCGCGTCCGTCGGGAGTCCGGCAGCGGCAGGCTTCCGCTCCGTTTCCGGACGCGATGCGGATTTTCTCAACCCGTCCGGAACGAAGCCGGGCGCTGACCAGAAAACCGCCCGCAGCCCGCAGATTCTCGAACGACGCATCCAGTTTTTTCGGCCATGCGGGGAAAAGACAGATCACGCCTTCCCGCGACTGCAGGAGCATGGCGCTCACGCACGCGCCGAAGCCCAGCGATTCGCTCCACACGCCGAACGAGCCGTGCGTGGCGAGCGATACGGCGCGCGGAATGCCGTTCGGCGTCTCCCAGCGCAGGACCGCATGCCGGAGCAGATCGAAGTTCTTTTCCGCATTCCAGAGCCCCTGATAAAGAAGGGTCAGAAGCTTGTAGGGGGTCTGCCCGGCATACCAGTCGTAAAACCGGCTTCCCGGCTCCAGAAAATCGGGATTTTCCCCGTCGCTGGCTCCGCCGTCGAATCCGGCGAATTCGGCCGCAAGGTCCTTGCGGCAGGGATAGCGCACCGCAAGATGGTCCGCGATCTCAAGCCAGTGTGCGGCCGGGACGGAATCGGCCTTCAGTTCGCGGGCGGCCGCGGCGGCGCAGCGGAGCGCATATTCGGCGTGCCACATCACCTGCGGCTGGTCGAGCGTCCCCGCGCGGCTGAAATCGGCCTCGCCCTGGTTCGACGGGAAGGCGTGCCAGACGCCGTTCTCATCGCATGTGAGAAAATCGCTGTAGAAGGCGGCGATCCGCTTCAGCACGGGGTACGCCGAATGTCCCAGAAACGCGCGGTCGTGCGAAAGTTCCCAGCGGCGGAAATAATATGCCGCGACCCAGCCGGTCATGTACGCCATGCGCCCGAGCGGGAGTCCGCCCATCTGGTCCTGTGGGATCGGGAACGGGAATCCGGAAAGCTGGACGAAGCATCCTTCCGGCGAATCGTACGATTCCCGCGCGATCCGGCATCCCAGTTCGAGATGGTGTTCGATTCCTGTGAAATAGGCATCGCCGGTGTCGAAGTGGTTGGCCTCGTAGTCGCCGAGGAACATGGACTGGTAATTGTAGTTGAAATGATAGTCGCCGTTCCAGAGGCTGAAGTGGTCGATCGTGGCGGGCAGGAAGAGTCCGGGCGGAATCTTTCCGGCCTTCAGGACGCAGCGTTTGGCGTGGAGGACGGCATACCAGAGATTTTCAAAGGAACGGTCGGCCAGATGAATTTTCGAACGTGCCCAGAACCGTTTCGCGGAATCGAGCGCGGCCGCCTCGCAGACGGCATATCCGGACGGCGGTTCCGGCATGGAATCCATGGAAACGACCGCGCTGAACTCTCCTTCGAGCGCGGATTCGGGCGGCAGGACGTGGACCACATCGTATCTCGTTTCGAACGTGCATTCCGGTCCGGAAAGGCGGATATTCAGGACGGAATCGGAGCCCTTCTGGGAAAGCACGGGAAACGCGCCGTCCGTTCCGGGGAGGCATTCGGGGTGCGGCAGCGGCGGGAAGGTCGAGTCGTCGCATCCTGCATAGAAATCGGTGCGCGACCGCAGATAATGTTTTCTGCGGAACTCGCCGTGGTCCGGATCGGCCTCGCGCCAGAGCGCGGCCCAGACAGGATAGGCGACCGGGAGTCCGTAGAAGTTTCCGCCGTAACGGTTTTCCCTGGTCCAGCCGGACATTTTCCAGCGGAGGGAAAATTCATTGCGGTCAGGATGGATCACGGCGCGGAGTTCAAGCCGCATGCCGTTTTCCCAGCGGCAGAGGATCACGATCCTGCCGCGTTCGATTTCGAGCGTCTGGCGCAGCGAGAAGCCGGGCGGGTCGGCGGGATAATGCAGAAGGATTTCGGCGGCCGGTTTCGGAGTGGGCGTCATGGTGCGCGCGGAGGGCATGGGGCGGCAGAGTTCGGCGAGCCTGGGATTGTCGATCTGCGATTCGGGCTTGAGGGTTACGCCGCTGCAGCGGACTCCGTACTTTTCAACGGCCTCGCGGAGTTCGGAGATGTGGGCTGGCTTCGGGTTTCGGGAGAGGTCGATGCGTCTGTCCCAGAAATCGCCTTTCCCGAGGCGGAAGACGATGGCTCCGGGCTGCTGGAAGACGGCGAGGGAAAGATCGCCGTTGCCGAGCATGAGCCCGTCTTCCGGCAGTCCGACGGGACGGTCGATGATGATTCTGTGCATGAGACTGTGGTGCCTGAAGGTTCGATTTTCAGAGGGTCAGTATCCGGCAGAGGTCATGTAGGGTTCGCGCCCCCACTTCTCCGGATTGTTGTAGATGGACAGAAGTTCCGTGCAGCGCATGGTGCTTGCATGACCGTCCGCCCAGACCACATTTCTCACAGCGCCGAGTTCGTGCGCCCGGCTTCCGCTATAGTCGGAGGCATCCGGCTTGAACCAGGAGGCACTCCAGAAATAGACGCCGAATCCGCCTTCCGTGGTCAGTTTCTGCCCCTTCAGGCAGTCTTCCATCATGATGACACGGGCGGGAGAATAGCCGTCGCGGAAGCAGTTTGTCTTGCGGGCTTTGGGATTGTTGTCGTTGGCATAAAGTCCGTAGTCGTTCCATCCGTAGCTGACGGCATTGGTGTCCCATTTGCTGTAAGGGCAGCCCTTCAGGAAGATTTTCCGCGGGGAATAATTTTCCACCAGCAGATAGATGTCCCGGACGTTCATCCAGTTCGGGCCGTTTCCATAGTTCGGATAATAGGCGTCGTTCGCGTCCGTGTACTGCGCGACTCCGAGCCCGTTCTGCTTCAGGGAACCGACGCAGGTAACGGCGTTCGCCTTTTCCCTGGCCTTGTTCAGAGCGGGCAGGAGCATGCCCGCCAGAATCGCGATGATCGCTATGACGACGAGGAGCTCTATTAATGTAAAAATCCGCACAAGATTCCCGGGTCCGCCGGCGTTCTTCCGTACCGTATCTTTTGTTCTGTTCATACCGTTTCCTCCGTTATAGGGTTGTTTTTTATCTTCAGGGCCGTCCGCATCAGCGGAAGGCCGCCGCATCAAGCAGTTCATCGCCGCGCATCAGTTTCAGGATGACCTTCGAACCGGGTTTCGCCGGGACATAGACAGCCTTTCCGGAAGAATCCGGATGCAGCAGAGTGCCGGAGCCGTCGCTGTCGTTTTCAAAGGCAAACAGCCGGGAATCGGGTTCGGCGCAGAGGATTTCAAATTTTCCCTGAACCTTCCGGCAGCGGATGAGCTGCGGAAGTTCCGCGGCAAGCGCCACATCGTCGGTCGGGATTTCAGGAGAAAGTTCAACCCTGTTCCCGGAACGCACGGCCTGGATCTCAGAATCGCGGCAGAGCTCGAAATAATGGACTCCCGGCCGGTACGGAACGGAAAGCGAGGGAGCGCGGAAAGTCCGGTCCGAACGGTTCCAGAGGGTCCAGACGGTCTTGTTTTTCCCCGGGAAGCGGTTGGCAAAGACGCTGCCGGAAAGAGTTTTCACATAGCATTCCGGTTCGGACGTCAGGAAGGCTTCCGCATTTTCCGCAAGGATCCGGCTTGCCCGGACGCCCCGGGAATCCGTGCATGCGTACCCGACGGCGTTGAACAGACTCATCTTCAGGGCAAGACCGCGGTTGTACGGATCGAAGATCCAGGTCTTCACTTCCGGGAACAGGAATCGGCTGAAAACGAGACGGTACATGTTCAGCGGACGGTACGGCCGCCAGAGATCGCCGCTGAGCCAGATCAGGTTTTCGGCCAGATAACCGTCATGGAACTGGCACAGATAGTCATTGCCTTCGTGTTCGACGGTGACAATCGCTTCCGGACTTCCTGCGCGGACGCCTTTCCGGAAGGAATCCAGCACGCGGCCCAGCAGGGTCGGCGAAATCGTTCCGCGGGTCGTGCCGTCCGAATGCGCATGGTCCGTACGGTAGCACGGCGTCAGACGCGCCATCACGTCAAGCCGGCAGCCGTCCGCCCCGGTTTCCCGGACGATTTCTCCGAAGCGCTTTCCGAGCTTTTCCCCGAATTCGGGAACGTAGGGACAGAAGTTCCATCCGATTCCGTCGTTGGTATAGTCGCTGGCGAAGCGGCCCGGTTCGGACATGGCGGCCCAGCGTCTTCCGTCGGTGCGTCCGAGCTGATTGTCTGCGGCGCATCCCTGCGGGAACGTGTAGAAGGAAAGATAGCCGCCCTTCGCATGAATGTTCCTGATTTCCCGTCTGAGTTTTTCAAGACCGCCGCGGGAGGAATTGTATTTCCAGTATTCTCCGGCGTTTCCCGCGTTGATGACGGGAATGCCCTGTTCATAAAGCTGGTCGAGCGTCATTTCATCGGTCTTGCGGTCGTATTCGAAGATTCCGAGGATCTCCATCAGGGATTTTTCCTCGTTCCGGTTCATCTGCGCAGCATAGGCGTAGTCGTTCTTCGTGCGGTCGAAATATCCGGCGGTAACCGGAGCATGCATGATGTTGAGCCCGCTGTACGGATGCGCCGAGAGATAGCGGTAGCAGTTCATGTACCAGCGGGGCGTGGGACTGTTCTTGCGGAACCAGGTCCGGGCATAGCGGCGGTAGGCCTCGAGCGGTTCGTGCCAGTCGCCGGAATTCATGCCGATGACCGAATCCGGCGGAACGCCGTGCTCTCCCGGCTTCAGATTGTATTCGATATGACGGAATCCGAAGGAGGTTCCGTTCGTTTCCGGGAACACTCCGGCCGGATTCTGCCCGCGGTTGAAGTCGAATGGAATCGTGTCATAGCGCGGCACGGGAGAATCCCCGGACTGCCGCCGGAGCATCAGGACGACCGGATATCCGTCGGAACTTCTGGTGTAGGAATAGACTCCGCCGCCCGCCTTTGCATTGTAGACGCTGATCAGCGGGATCAGGCAGGAAACACCATAGACCTGGCGAAGTTCGCAGTCTGTTTCTCCGGCCAGGCCGGAACTGAACGGGAAAAAGAACCCGTCGCGGCCGTCGGCGCCGATGCGGAGACCGGTCAGCAGCGGCGCGGTCACTCCGAGCGTCAGCGGCCTGCTCCCCGTATTCCGCCAGTTCTGCTTCAGAACGAATTCGGGAGAATCATCCGAATACTCAAATATCAGGATTCCTTCAATGCCGTGCTTCGGCGATTCCAGGACAAGTTCAGCGCATTTTTTCCCGGCCGCGGCAGGAACTTCACGGATGGATTTCACGGTGAAGTCGGAGTTCGGAATCTTCTGATCGGACACATGGACCATGAAGAATTCCGAGGGCTTCGTCAGGAGACTGGAAGCAGCTGCCGTGCTGAAAATTCCCGTGAGCATGATCCCCTGCGGCTGTCTGTTTTCAAATTGAAAGGAACCATAGCGGTTTCCGATGGAAAATCCATTCGCGGCCTTGCGGAAGAAAGCCTTCGCGGCGGGATTCGCAGAAACTCCCGCGGAAGGAACCTGCGGCACGGGAACCGGCAGGTCGGGCAGAGCCTTTTTCACGGCTTCCGGACCGTCTTCGGATTCGCCTCCGACGACTTCGATTTTATCCAGGCTGACGGCATAATCGTCCTCAAAGGAAAACATTGCGATGCAGACCGGGATGAACTGTTTCGGAATGGCCTTCGCTTCCGTGATGGCGCCGCGGGACACGCCGTCGACGAACAGTTCCACGCGCTCCGGCTTCCATTCGATCCGGATGTCATACCAGCGTCCGGTCTGGAACGTTCCCGTCCCGATGCCGTCGATTTTTTTCGGACGTCTTCCCTCATTGGAGGTCAGCAGGATGCCGTTCGGAGAATCGGTGTTCTGAATCCAGCAGATGGGGTTCGCCCAGGGATCGCGGCAGGCAAAACCGCTGTAGACATTGTATCCGCGGCCGAGTTTTTCATAACGGATCCTGGCATGGAACGCCGCATAGCGGAACCTGCGTCTGCTGAACAGCCGGACTTCGGTGCGCTTTTCTCCCGCAAGGGTGAGAACTCCGCCGGAACAGGTGATCTTTTTGACAGGTCCGACGATATCCCACAGGTCTTTGCCCGTGGTATCCTCCAGAGCGACGGTAGACCGTCCGCGCGAAAAGCTGTTGAAATCGTCCGAGAGCGCCGGAACTCCGGCTGCGGCTCCGGCGCCGCATATTGCGCAGAAAGCGTAAAGAATCGTCCTGCAGATGCATTTCTTCATGGTCCAAAACTCCCGTTCCGGTTTCTTTTCCTTCATTATACTCTAAGATTCTTCCGGAAACAATGTCCGAACACGCAAAGATATGTCAATATCGCCAATTCCGGCAGTCACTTGAAAATCACAGATCCCGAACTATATTTCCAAGGAAAAAAGAAGATGCACTGCGCAAATCAAGGAGGAAGGCATGTCCGAAAGCACAATTTTCCCGATCAAGGCGAATCTGAGCATCATCCCGCCGGACTTCCAATGCGACCCGCAGGACATGCACAGCCCCGAATTCGCCCCGCTCAAAGCCTCCGGATGCGTCTGCTGCTTTCCCGTCCGCAGCCCCTCCGGATGGAAGGTCGTCCGCAAATGGAATTCCGAACCCGACCACATCGACCTCTTCTTCATCACGTCCGGGTCCGTGCTGATCACGACCGCCGAAGGCACCCTCCGCGCAGGAGCCGGACAGTCCGTCCTGATCATTTCCTGGGTCGACCGCATTCTTTTTCAGGACGAACCCAGCGAACACATCTATTTCCGGTTCGACAATCCGAAACAGTATCCCGGAGTCCGGGAAATCACGGTCCGCGACTCCCCCAATGTGGAACCGATCGCCTTTTACACGCGGATGCTCCGGAACCGCAACCATTCGCTTCCGGAAGAAGCCGTCTACCGCGCCGGGCTCGTTTCGCTGATCCACATTCTGGTCCAGCGCGAACTGAGGAACAGACCGGTCAGCGCAGACTTTGAACGCGCGGAACTGCTGCAGACCATGCTCTCCGACCCTTCACGGAAAGATTTTGAAGCCTCGTCGGTCGCGCGGGAATTCGGCATGAGCTTTTCCAACTTCCGGATCTTCTGCCGGAAACATTTCTCCAAGCCGCCCCGCGACGTGATCGAAGAGGCACGGATGCTCCGCGCCAGGGGAATGCTCGACTACAGCGTGTTCAGCATTGACGAAATCGCCGAACGGCTCGGCTATGCCGACCGGTTCACGTTCGGCAAGGCGTTTCAGCGGTCGTGCGGAATGCCCCCCGCCGCATTCCGGAAGCGTCCCTCCGGCCGGTGACCACCCTCCCGCCGGAACGCCGCCGGAGCCTCGCCGAAAAATGACTTGAACACCTTGGAAAAATGGTACCGGTCCGCAAATGCGAGTTCCGATGCGATCTCCTTGACCGGAGTCGTTCCGTGAAGCAGCAGATGCGCGGCGCGCTCCATCCTCATGTTCAGCAGCCACGTCTTCATGGGAAGCCCCGTCTCCCGCCGGAACAGCAGATGGAACCGGCTCAGGGAGATTCCGCACCGCCGGGAAATCTCCCGGCATGTATGCCTGACTCCGAGCTCGTCCGCCATCAGGTCGATCGCGCGCCGGACCGCCGGATGCATTTCAGCATCCTTTCCGGGAAGGAACGCTTCGTCGGGAATCCGAAGGAGCGCCTGCAGGACCGCAATGCGCACGACAAGCAGGAACTGCCGTTCCGGAAGGGTCTCGACCGAATGCAGAAAGTCCGGCGGAATGATTCCCTCCGAACGGAAGAACAGCACCTCCCGCCGTACCGAATCGTACGGCGGCGGAACGGTGAAATGCACATAGAAGTGCGGGAACGGGCAGGTCATGTCGGTGGCATAGGGCGTGTAGGGCGGAATCAGCACCGCGGTTCCGGGATCGAGCGGATGACGCTTCTCTCCGCAGAGAATCACAGCCCCCGGAGCAGGATTCCAGTAGAAGCGCCATGTATGCGCGTTCACGTTCCAGTAAGTCCACTGTTCCACGCGCTCCCGGAATACGCACAGCTTGATCCGTATGTCAAGCGAATCGTCGCAGCTTCCGGAAAACAGGTTGTCAAGACTTTTTGACATCTTTTTCTTCCATTCAGACATTTACCCCCGGTTTGTTTTATGTTATAATATACACAAACGGAACCAGTTGTCAAACCATGGAAAGGACTTTCCGTCATGAACCAGCTCGAAGAACTTCTCGCCGCACGCGATGCCGCACGCACGGAAATGAAAAAGAAAATGACCGAGGCCGGAGAAAAGAAAATCTCCTTCCAGGAAGGGAACTCCGCCTCGAAGGAATATCTCGGACTCGTCGGAAAAGCCAATGCGGACGACGATGCCGCACTGTGCAATATCTTCCGCCGCGACCTCGGACTCAAAGGCCCCTCGCATTTTTCGAAGGAGAACGTGTTCGTCTGGGGCGGCCCCACGCCGTACTGGGGCGGCTCCATGGCGAAGGACACTTCCGTCAAGGCCGCGGAATGGTTCGGCTTCGACAACGTGATGTACGTCTACGGCCCGCTGAACGAAGAGATGGTGAAGCTCCATGAACACTGCGGGAAGCTGATCTGCCATCTCGGCACGAACTGCCGCACCCCCGGCGCCGCCGCGAAATCGGACGTCGAGGAAGCCGAACTTCTGAGCCGGCTTTCCCTCAAATACAAAAACATCGCCGGCGGCGTGGTCGACGACATGATCGGCAACTGCGGCCCGAATTATTCCCGCAAACAGTATCAGGCCATGCACGACGCCCTCAAGAAGCACAACCCCGCGCTCGAACTTTACGGCGTCGTCTACACGCATGAGCTCGACCGCGAATCCGCCCGTCTGGTCAGCGGCTGCATCGACCATCCGATCCTCTGGGTCTGGGACAAGAACGATCTCTGCGGACTTGACCTCCATCTGGAAAAGTGCCGCGCGCTCTTCCCGGGAAAACCGATCATGCTGGGCGTCTTCATGTTCGATTATGTGGCGAGCCTGCCGAACACGCAGGAAGCCATGGAATTTCATCTCGCCAAGGCAAAAAAATATCTTTCCGAAGGCAAGGTTCAGGACATCGTGATTCTCGGCGACCGCGAGATCGCAAAGTGCCCCGCCGCCGCGGAAGCCGTCAGAAAATTCTTCAGAAAAGAATTCCAGGAGGCAGGGAAATGATCCTCACGCAGAAAGAATTCGAACGCCGCTGGACCGGCGCAAGAGAGATCGTCAGGGAAAACGGACTCGACGCCGTCCTCGTCTTTTCCACGGAAAGCGAACCCGCCGGAGTGCGCTACTTTTCCGACTACTGGGCCAGCTTCGAGACCTGCGGAGTCCTGATCCCTGCGGAAGGCGCCCCCGCGCTCGTCATCGGTCCCGAAAGCCTCACCTACGCTTCCGCACGCTCGAAAATTCCGGAAATCATCCAGACCATGGACTTCCGCGAATCCTCGCAGCCGGACTATCCCGGCTCGAAGCATCCCGGCTGGAAGGAGATTTTCGGGCGCTTCGGCGTGAAGAAGCTCGGAATCTCCGGCTGGAACCTGATCCCGTACACGATCATGACGGACATCGCTTCCGCGCTCGGCGGCATGAAGAACGTCTCGAACGCCGATTCGCTGATCCGGAAACTCACGATCGTCAAGAGCCTCCCGGAAATGGAATGTCTGCGCAGAGCCGCGAAAATTTCCGAACTCGGATTCAAGGCCGTGCTGGAGTCGATCAGACCCGGCATGACCGAGGTCGAGCTCTGCGGAATCGCCACCGCCGCCATGTTCGCGGGCGGCGCCGAAGCCACGGGATACCCCGTCTGGTGCTGTTCCGGTCCGAATTCGGACCAGGCCATCAGCCGTCCCACGCTCCGCAAGGTGAAAAAGGGCGAAATCATCCATTTCAGCATCGGCGCGAAGGTCGAAGGCTACAGCGCGAGCATCGGGCGTCCCGTCGTGCTGGGGAAATGCCCCGCCGAACTCAGGAAGTTCATGCAGGTCGGGCTTGACGCCGCGAACATGACCTTTGACGTGATGCGCGCCGGAGTCAGGGCTGCCGATGCCGCGCTCAAGGTCCACGATTTCATCCGATCGAAAGGCTATGGCGACGCCATTCTCTACGGTCCCGCCCACGGCTGCGGACAAATGGAGTGCGAATACCCGTTCCTGGAAACCTCCTCCGACTACACGCTCGAAGCCGGCATGACCTTCATGCAGGACATGTTCCTGCGGCGGAACGGCGCCGGATTCCGCTGGGAGGACGGGCTCATCGTGCGCGCAGAAGGTCCCGCCGAACAGCTTTCGGACTACGGACGCAGAATCAACATCATCGAGGCATAATTCATGATCATCGACATCCACGGACATCTCGGGAACATCAACTTTTCCGAATTCTGGCAGGCGGACGCGGAAACGCTCGTCCGCTATGCGAAGGAGGCGAAAGTCGACCGTCTGTGCCTTTCCGCCTCCCGCGCGATCATGTACGATATCTTCGAAGGCAACCGCGAGCTTGATTCCGCCTTGAAGAAGCATGACGAATTCTACGGCTATGCGGTCGTGAGCCCCACCTTCCCCGAATCGCTTTCCGAGGTGAAATATCTGAAGAGCAATCCGAAGTTCCGCGGCGTGAAAATCCATCCGGACTACCACGGCTACGACCTTTCCGTGCCGTCGAACCGGAAGTTCGTGGAAAAGGCGGCGGACCTCACGCCGATGATGCTTTTCCACGTTTCCTGCATGCCGGGAAGCGGATTTTCCCCCGCGGCGGTCGTCGTCGACATTGCAAAGAACCACCCGAAGACGAAGTTTGTACTGGCGCACTGCGCGGGACTGTTCCAGAACGGGAACTATCCGTTTTTCCCGAACATGGACAGCCTCGAACGCATCTGCGATGCGGGGCTTCCGCCGAACGTGTGGATTGACACGGCGCATTATCTGCTGTATGCTTATCAGGGCGTGATGGCGAAGATGGTGCGTCTGGCCGGGGCGGAGCACGTGGTGTTCGGGACGGACGTTCCGCTTCAGGGGCCGATGCAGATGCGGTTTGCGGTTGAAGCGGTCCGCGCGCTGGAAATTCCGGAGCGGGAAAAGGATTTGATTCTCTGCGGAAACGCAAAGAAGATACTCGGCATCCAGAAACCTTAAAACGAAGGAGAAAAGGCCATGGAAAAGAAGAGATTTTTTACATTAATCGAGCTCCTGGTCGTCATCGCGATCATCGCAATTCTGGCAGGCATGCTTCTGCCCGCGCTGAACAGCGCCCGGGAACGCGCACGCGCCACGGTGTGCACCGGAAACCTGAAGCAGCTCGGGCTCAACATGATGAGCTATTTCATGGACAACGACGACGTCGTCATGGGACAGGGCGGCGGAACAGTTCCGACCTGGAGCTACTACATTGCTCAGAGACTTTCCCCCGGACTGGGAGAAGCTGCGGCTCCCAAATGGAAAAAAAGCATCTTTGCCTGTCCCTCTGACATGCACATTCAGAGATGCTCTTCCTTCCGCACGGACCGGATTTCCTACGGAATCAATCACACAATATCAACAAAAATATCATGGCTTCCCATTCCGTATCCGGTCAAGCTCTCATCCATTCCGCGTCCGACGGGACACCTTCTCGTGGCGGAACTCAACGGCGACCTCAACAACGGCGATGCAAACGGCCATTACACCGCCATATATACGGCGACAGGCTGCAAGATATACCCGAACCACGGGAAGAATCAGGTGAACTGCCTGATGGCGGCCGGAAATGTCCGTCCTGTTCCGTATTATCTGCTGAACTCCGTACCTCTTTCTGAAGTCCAGCCGTTCAATATCTATCTGAAAAAAGACTGTGCAACTCTTCCCTGAACCTGAAACACAAAGGATCGACATGAAACTTTACAGCATTGGATTTTTGTGCCTTTTTTCCGGCCTGCTTTCCGCATCGGAGCCGGCATACATCAATCTTCTCGAGGGAGACAGCGACTTCGAAACATCCGCTTCCGCCATGACCTCCGGATGCTGGATCTATTCCCCCGGCAACCGGTGGAGACATGACGTTTCCGATGGATTCCGGAGCACTTCCAGTCTTGAGGCCCTGGATTACTGCGGGCTCGCGGTGCGTCCGGTGAAACTCCCTCCCGGAACCTACACCTTCTCATTCTATGCAAAAAGCCGGATGCCGGATGCAGCAGCCTGCATCGCGGTCAACCCCACGGACGACAAATGGGATTCCGTGCTCAAACGCCGCGCCGAAGGCCGCATCGTTCTGGGGAAAGAATGGAAACGGTACAGCGTCACGTTCCATGCGGACGGAACGCAGTTCTGGTCGCCCTATTACGGAATTGATGGAAAAGGGTCCTGTCATTTCGACCGGTTCATGCTGAACGCAGGAGAAAAGCCGGCACCGTGGAGCCCGTCAAAACGGGAAACGGCAATTGCATTCCCGAAATCGGACGGCAATGTTTTTCCGATTGGCATGGAACTGCCTGTCTCGGTGTCGTTTTTCGGTCCGGCGAAAAGCAAAGGTACCTCTCCGGTCCGAATCAAAGCAGTCGACTGGACTGGAAAGACCGTTTATGAATTCAGCGGCATTCCCGAATATGATTCCGCAGGAACTTTCGTCAGGAAAATTTCACTTCCGAAAGAAGGTGCCGGCTGGTTTCTTGTAACGGCTGAATCCGACGGGAAGGCAGTGCGGGGAACGGCCCTGCTTGCGCGTCCTCCGGAAAAACTCGCCCCCGGCATGAGCCCGTTCACAGGACTCTGCGGAGCGACCCGGTTCCCGGAAACGGCCGCAAGGCTCGGCGTCCGCTGGGCTGAAGTCGGCGTGGTCTGGGGAAACATCGAATCCCGTCCTGGAATCTATGATTTCTCCGGCTGCAATTTCAGCGGGCTGAAAAAGCTCGGATATTCTGTGAAGGTTCTGATTTCGCCCTCGGCCCCTGTCTTCCGCCAGACGCCGGAAGTTCAGAAACTGATCCGGGAAGGCAAAGCCGAAACATTCCGCATGCTTCCGCCGGAAAACGAACTGGATTCCAACTGGCGGACCTTCATCCGCGAACTGGTGAAACGCCATGGAAAGGACATCGACATCTTCGAACTCGGCGGAGAACTTGACGCCCTGATCGGACTCAATACGTACTACAAGAGCCTCGCCCCCGATCATACCGTCGGGCCGTTCGTGACCGGCCCCGTGCTCGACCGCGTCTGCCGCCAGATCGACATCGCGATCGAAGAAATTCTCCGGGCAAAACCGGACGCCGTCATCGCGACTGTCCGCCCGAGCGACGTCGACGCGCGGTATGCCTATCTTTACAGCCGTGCCGTCTTTGCCAAGCTCAAATATGCGAAAAAGCTCAACATCTTCGGAATCGACTGCTATCCCCAGCCGCGCTGGATCGCCGCCGACCAGCCTGCGACAGGGACCGAACAGGACCTCCGGACCCGTTTCCATGACGCTTCCGCGGCCATGAAGCAGTTCTGCGGAACCGGACGAGTCTTCATTTCCGAATACGGCTATTTTCTCGACAACGCCGACCGGTTCAACCTCAAATACCAGCAGGAGCAGGCCAACCGTCTTGCCCGGTCGTTCCTGATGGCGCGGCATCTGGGATTTGAATCCCTGTTCTATTTTTATGTGAGCTTCGGCGCCGGAGGACTGGAGGCGAACCGCTTCGCCGAAAGCATCTGGGAATTCGAAAATCCCCACCTTGCCGCGGCCGCGCTGAGCACCGTCGCAGCCGCCGTCGAAAACGTGACCTCGAGCGAAGAGATCAAGCTCAGCGCCAATGCCTGCTGCCTGATCTTCCGCAAGAATGACGGCCGTGCGCTTGCCGCCGTCTGGTCCCTTGAGAAATCCGGCCGGCGCACGTTCCGGACCGCCGGGAAAGATCTGCGGTTCCGGGACATGCTCGGAAACACGATTCCCGTTCCGAATGGAGTCCTCCCGCTGACGGAAAATCCCGTCTATCTCGAGCTTTCCGCCCCGGTCAGGGATTCTTATTCCGCGCTGAAGGAACGTCTCGTCAAGGCGGAAGTTCAGGAAGATTCCCCGCTTTCGGCCGTCTTCCGGCCTGCGGCGAAAGACCGTCTCAAGGTCTATCTTTCCAATTCTTCCGGGAAGAAGAGTTATTCGGGAACGGTCGATTATCCCGGCGGGAAGGCGTCGTTTTCCGTTCCGCCTGCGGAGACTGCGATCGTCAGTCTTCCCTTGCCCGCGCCCGGCAGTGAAACGGTTTATACCGTGACATGCGGCGGATTCCAGCCGTATGAGCGCCGTTATGCCATGCCGGAACTTTTCAGGATCCCGCGCGTCTCCGGCCTGAAATGCGGCGGTTCGCTCAAGGGATGGGAAAAAGTCCCCCGCATCACCATGGCGGCGCGCGACCGCATCATGCCGCTGGACCACACGAACTGGACCGGGCCGGACGACCTCAGCGCGTCCATGTATCTTGCCCACGACGGAACCATGCTCTATTTCGCAATGGAAGTCCGGGACGACCTTCATTTCAACAAATTTTCCGGCAAGGACATCTGGCGCGGGGATTCGCTCCAGGTCGCATTCGACCCCCTGACGAATCACATTTCCGGGAAACATGAATTCGACCCCGACGATGTCAATTTCGTCCTTGCGCTGGCAGACGGCAAAACCGGACTCCATGTCGTGAAAGAGCCGGGGAAAGGTCTGGAAAAGCAGATTCTGCGGTCGGTCGTCCGCGATGAAAAGACAAAAACCACACTTTATCAGTTTGCAATCCCGCTGCAGGCGCTTTCCCCTGCCATGCAGCCCGGCAGGATTTTCGGGCTGAACGCCATCGTCTTCGACGACGACACCAACGGGAAAGCCGACTACTGGCTGTTCTTCAAGCCGGGACTCGGCGGACGAATCGAACCTGAAAAATTCGGACAATTCATTCTGGAGGAATGACACATGAAGAAAATGCTCATGCTCGCACTGGCCGGCTGCCTCGCAGCCGGGGCCGCGGAAACGAATCTGATCGTCAACGGCGATTTTGAAACGGCCGCGAAAAACGGGAAGCCGGAATCCTGGCTGTTCCTTTACGGAACGCCTTCCATGATTCCCGGCGGAGTTTCCGGAAAGGCGCTTCAGGTTGTCTCCGCCAAAGTGGATAAATACTGGAAGACTTCCATGTACCAGAAGATTTCTTCCCTCAAGCAGGGAAAATACATTCTGAGCGGCTGCGTGAAGGGAGACTGCCGGAATCTGTGGCTTGTGCTCCAGTGGAACGGCGCTCCGAAAGCACAGCCGTTCAAGGCATGGCTTCCGGAAAAGGATTTTTCCGCTCCGGACAAGGCCGGGTTCCGCCGCTTCACGGTCTCCGTGACCGCTCCGGAGAATGCAACCGGAGGCACCCTGCATGTGGAAGGATTCGCCTCGAAGGAAAACGGCGCAATTCTGTTCGACGATTTCCGTCTTGCCGCCCAGCTGGACTGATTCTGATTCAGGTCCGCACTGCAGAATGCAGGACGGACCATTGCATTTGCGCCCGATATTTTCACACTTCCCATGAAAAAATAATCCAAAAACCGTAAAAATTATTTGTAAATTTCCAAGAAATGCTAAAGTGTGAGAAATTGACGGAGAGATTTCTAACGCTTTTACGGAAAGGCAAAAACAACGATGAAACCCGAATTCCTGAAGTATCTCGACGAGAGCT
>CAZHPP010000023.1:0-15897 GCA_964534535.1 uncultured Victivallales bacterium
GCCCTTGATGCCGTCGAAAACGATCTGGGCGGCGAGCGCGGCAAGGATCAGCCCGGTCAGTTTGCTGAGGATCGTCATGCCGCGCCTTCCGAGCACCCGTTCGAGATAGGTGGCGAAGAAGAGCATCACGCTCAGCACGACGATGGCGAAGATCAGCCCGGAAAGGCTCGCCAGGCGTTCGGAAAAGTCCATGGGGGTGGCGCCGAGAATCAGCAGGGCGGCGGTGGTTCCGGGGCCGACCGTGACGGGGATCGCGAGCGGCACCACGGCGATGTCGGCGCTCTCACTGTTTTCAATGTTGGAGTCGAAGATGTTGCCGTTGACGAGCCCCACGGCGGAAAGGAACAGCAGAGAACCTCCGCCGATCCGGAAGGCATCGAGCGTGATTCCGAGCGTGGTGAACACCCAGTTCCCGAAATAGAACAGCGCAAGGCTGGTCGCCGCAATCGCCACGGAAACACGCAGGGAAAGAATTTTTTTGCGTTTCAGATTCCATCCGGCCGTCATGGAAAGGAACATTGAAAGCACGAAGAACGGGGTCAGCAGGAAGAAGAATTTCAGCATTTCACTGATGAAGAACTGAATCAGATGGGCCATGATTCACCCTTTCTTTTTGAAGGTTTCATAGTACCAGCCGGAGGCAAGGCGGAGCCCTTCCCGGGCCCGGACCAGCGGGGAATACCCGAACAGCGAATGCGCAAGCGTCACGTCGGCACAGGAATCGGCAATGTCGCCGGGGCGCGGCGGCGCGAACACGGGTTCTACCTTCGCAATTTCGGGATCGAAAGCGGCAAGGTTTTCGCGCAGGATGCGGAACAGTTCGCCGATGGACATTTTCCCGCCGCAGGCGACGTTGCACACGGCGGCACGGCGGTCCTTCAGCGGAACGCTCATGGCGAGCACGTTCGCGGCGATCACGTTGTCGATGTATGTGAAGTCGCGGGAGATTGTGCCGTCTCCGTAGATTTCGGGACGCCGGCGGGCAATCAGGGCGGAAACAAACTTCGGGATCACGGCGGCATACTCGCTGAAGGGGTTCTGCCTGCGGCCGAACACGTTGAAGTAGCGGAGCCCCGCGGTCTCAATCCCGTGGAGTTCGGAGAAGTTGGCGGCAAGAAGCTCGTCCGCAACCTTGGAGACTGCATAGGGCGAAAGGGGGCGTCCGGTGCGGGATTCGACCTTGAATGCGGAATTGTCGCTCCCGTAGACGGAGGAACTGGAGGCAAAGACGAACCGGCGGATCCCGGCCTTGTGTGCGGCGGAAATCATGTTGACGAAGCCGGTGACGTTGACGGAAAGGGTGGCTTCCGGATCGGCAATGGAACGGGGCACGCTTCCGAGCGCGGCCTCGTGGAGGATGTGCGTGACGCCTTCGCAGGCTTTGCGGCAGTCGGAGGCGCTGCGGAGATCGCCTTCGACCAGACGGAACCGCGGATTGCCCATGAACGGCGCAAGGTTGTTCCGGCTGCCCGTGGCGAAGTTGTCAAAGCACACCGCGTTCACGCCGGAGTTCAGGAGATGCTCCACAAGGTTGGAGCCGATGAAGCCGGCGCCGCCCGTGACGAGCACCGTGCTGTGTTCCGGAGGAGCCGGGAGCTGAATGGAAGGATTCATTTTTTTACCGTTCTGAGCGCAGCGAGAGCTTCATCCAGCGAAGGATAGATTTCGAAAAGCTTCTGTGCGTTCGTGATCATGAAAAGGATTTTTGACTGGGTCTGCATTCCGGCGAACGCCAGACGCCCGCCGGAATCCGAAACGACCTGCTGGGCGTACACCAGCGCGCCGAGCCCGGTGCTGTCGACATAGTCGACCCCGCTCATGTCGATCAGACAGTTCCGTCCGTCGGAGGAGTGTTCGTCCATGAAATCTCTGAATTCGCGGACGGAAACCGAGGTAAGGCGTCCGGCGATGACGATCTTCCGGATTCCGGGACGGGACAGATCTTCAGAAATTACCATTGCGCATCTCCTGCTGTTTGCTGGAATCTTACTTTACACCGGAAGCGCGGAAAGTCAAACTCCGCCGGGACGCGAGAGATACCACCTGTAAAAATCGGCGGCGCCCTGTTCGAGCGGGATCTTCGGAACCCAGCCGAGGGAACGGATCTTGGCCGCGTCCATCAGCTTGCGGGGAGTGCCGTTCGGCTTCGTGCGGTCGTAGTCGAGCTTTCCCGTGAAGCCGACGGTCTTCCTCACGATTTCAAAGAGATCGGAAAGCCGGATGTCCGTGCCGCCCGTGATGTTCACAAAGTCGCCGACCGCGGGGGCGTCCCGGTTCTCCATCAGATAGAAGCATGCATCGGCAAGGTCGTCCGAACACATCATTTCCCGGTAGACGCTGCCGTCGCCCCAGAGCACGGCGCGGTTCCGGTATGCCCCGACGGCGTTCAGCGCCGCTTCCAGCGATTTTTCGCTTGAAAAGTCGATCTTCGAATCCAGGTTCCAGCCGAGGCGGCAGAGCTTCAGGTCCTTGCGGATTCCGTCAAAGTCGCCGGCGGAAAGCAGTTTCGCCAGATGGAAGCGCCGCAGGATCATGGGCATCAGGTGGGCGGTTTCCATGTTGAAGTTGTCGCCGGGGCCGTATTGGTTGGTCGGCATCACGGAAATGTAGTTCGTGCCGTACTGCTGATTATAGTATTTGCAGAGCTTGATTGCGGAAATCTTGGCGAGGGCATAGGCCTCGTTGGTGGTTTCGAGCGGGCCGGTGAGCAGGCACTCCTCCTTCATGGGCTGGGGCGCCATGCGCGGATAGATGCAGCTGGAGCCGAGGTTCAGCAGCTTCTTCACGCCGGAAAGATGCGAGGTATGAATCAGGTTGCACGCAATCATCAGGTTGATGTAGATGAATTCGGCCGGATATTCGCTGTTGGCCATGATTCCGCCGACCTTGGCAGCGGCGATGATCACATATTCGGGCTTTTCGCGCCGGAAGAACTCCAGCACGGCGGCCTGGTTCGTGAGGTCGAGTTCCGCATGCGTGCGGGTGACGATGTTCGTGAAGCCTTCGCGGACGAGCCGGCGGCGGATCGCCGAACCGACCAGGCCGTGATGCCCGGAGAGAAAAATTTTTGCCTTGCGGTCCATCATGGAATCATTCACTCCCTTTCCTTGAAAACGGCGTAGCCCCTGTCACGGAGCAGTTTTTCTTTTTTTGCTTCCTCGAAATCGGCCTTCACCATTTCGTCGGTGAGGGTTTCGAGCGTGTATTTCGGCTTCCATCCGAGCTGGGTGCGGGCCTTGGTGGAATCGCCGAGCAGGAGATCGACTTCGGCGGGACGGAAATACTTGGGGTCGATCGCGATGAGGACCTTTCCCGTGGCGGAATCAATTCCTTTTTCCTCCAGGCCGGAACCGCTCCATTCGAGCCTGATTCCGAGCCGCGCGAACACAGACTCGCAGAACGTGCGGATGGAGGTGGTGACTCCCGTCGAAAGGATAAAGTCGTCCGGCCGGTCGTGCTGGAGAATCCGCCACATGCCCTCCACATAGTCCTTCGCGTGGCCCCAGTCGCGCTTGGAATCGAGGTTGCCGAGGTAGAGCCGGTCCTGCATTCCGAGCTTGATGCGCGAGGCGGCGCGGGTGATCTTGCGCGTCACGAACGTTTCGCCGCGGCGGGGGCTTTCATGGTTGAAGAGGATTCCGTTGCTCGCGAACATGCCGTAGCTCTCGCGGTAGTTGACCGTGATCCAGTAGGCGTAAAGCTTGGCGCATGCGTACGGCGAGCGCGGATAGAACGGGGTCGTTTCGCGCTGGGGGGTCTCGCGGACCTTGCCGAAGAGTTCGGAGGTGGAGGCCTGATAGAAGCGCGTATGCTTTTCGAGTCCGCAGATGCGGATCGCCTCAAGAATCCGGAGCGCGCCGACTCCGTCGGTGTCCGCCGTGTATTCGGGGGAATCGAAGGAGACGCGCACATGGGACTGGGCGGCGAGATTGTAGATTTCGTCCGGCTGGATTTCCTGGATCAGGCGCGTGATGTTCATCGAATCGGTCATGTCGCCGTAATAGAGCGTGAAAGGCCGCCTGGAGTCGTGGATGTCCCTGTAGAGGTGGTCGATGCGGCTGGTGTTGTAGGAGGAGGCGCGGCGTTTGATCCCGTGGACCTCGTAGCCTTTTTCAAGAAGGAGTTCGGTGAGATAGGAACCGTCCTGACCGGTAATGCCGGTAATGAGGGCTTTTTTCATGTCAGCTTTCCATCATTTTGAATTGTGTGTCGCAGAGTTTCTTATATCTTCCGCCGAGCGCGATCAGGTTTTCATGCGTGCCGAACTCGACGATCTTTCCATTTTCAAGGACGAGGATGCAGTCCGCGCTGCGGATCGTGCTCAGCCGGTGCGCGATCGCGAACACCGTGCGGTTGGCCATGACCTTGTTCAGGGCGTCCTGGACCAGCTTTTCCGTGACCGTGTCGAGAGCGCTGGTGGCCTCGTCCAGAATCAGGATCGGCGGATTCTTGAGGATCGCGCGGGCAATGGCGATCCGCTGCTTTTCGCCGCCGGAGAGACGGAATCCCTTCTCGCCGACGACGGTGTCATAGCCTTCGGGGTGGCGTCCGTCCACGATGAATTCATGGGCGTTGGCCTGCTTCGCGGCCTCGATGATCTGTTCGCGCGTGGCGTCCGGCGCGCCGTAGGCAATGTTGGATGCGATCGAATCGTTGAAGAGGAGAGCGTCCTGCGTGACGACTCCGATCATGTTCCGGAGGTCGGCAATCCGGATTTCACGGACGTTTTTGCCGTCGAACGTGACGGAGCCGGAATCGCAGTCGTAGAAACGGGCGATCAGGTTGGCGATCGTGGTCTTTCCGGAACCCGTGGCGCCCACGGCCGCAACGACAGAGCCCTTCGGAATGTCGAACGTGATTCCGTCGAGAATCTTGCGTGTGTCATAGGCGAACGTGACGTTCTTCAGGCTGATGCGGTCGTTGAATTCGGTGAACGGGAGCGGGTGCGGAGACTCGCGGAGTGCGGTATCCGTGTCGATGACCTGGAAATAGCGGTCCGCCGCCGCCATGCTGCGCTGAATCGAGGTCGAAATCCGCGCGAGATCCTTGATCGGACGGTAGGCCAGAAAGCACGGCGCAAGCAGCTGGACCAGCTCGACGAGCGAAACTTCGTTGGCGAAGCTGTAGCCCAGGAAGACGAGCGTGGCAATCACGGCCACCGTTTCCATGAGCGGCGCCATCATCAGCTGGAAGCGCAGGGCCTTGATGACCGTGCGGAAATATTTTTCGCTGGCGTCGTTGAAGCGCCTGATCTCGCGCTCCTCGGTGTGGTAGGCCTTGACGACCAGAATGCTCGTGAAGACCTCGTGCATCCGGGAGACGATTTCCGCCACGCGGTTGAAGGCGCGCTTGTAGGCCTTGCGGATCTTGCGGCCAAGAATCGCGACGGGCACCACGCACGCGGGAAGTCCCACAAAGAGGATCAGCGGCAGGCTCCAGCTTCCGTGCTGGACGCTGGCGTAGACGACCGCCGCGGCGCATGCGAGAATTTCGATGGGGCAGCGCGTGGCGTCTGCGATCACGTCCGCCACGCTCGCATCGATGGCCGCAGTGTCGTTGTTGCTGCGGCTGATGAGCTGGCCGACGTCCATGCTGCTGTAAAACCGCAGGGACTGTTCGGAAAGTTTGCGGAAAATTTCGGCCCGCAGGTCCGTAACCACGCGCGCGCCGACGTATCGCATGCAGTAGTGGTTCACATAGGTGGCGATGTTCTTGATGATCCAGAGCAGGACGAACCCGAAGCAGAACAGCGCGAAGAACTGCCACGTCATGCGGCCGCTCTGGGTTTCGGCCGGGAAGTCGAGCAGAATTTTTCCCGCCGCGTTTTTGAGCGAAACCGTGCCCTTGTCGAAGGCCGCGCGGAGTTTCGTGATGCCGATCCTGTCAAGCGTCTTGTTGAAGCTGACGACTTCCTTGGCAATGCGGTCGGCCTCGCGCGGACCCGGCCCGATCAGCTTCTCCACGGACTGAACCTTTTCCGATTCGGTCGCGGCCGAATCCACAGCCTTGACGATCTTCACGCTGGCTGACTTCGTCTGGGCGGCGGAAACCTGCTCCGCCATGCCGGAGCTGCTGACAAGTCCGGGGAGCATCATGATGCTTCCGAACAGGGAGCCGCCCACCACAAATCCGGCCAGAATGCCGACCGTCAGCCGCCATTTGTAAGGCTTCGCATACGCGAGAACGCGCATGTAAGTCTGGATTTTCGCTTCTCCGAATTGAGCCATGTTCAGGCCAGCGCCTTTTCAATCTGGGAGACCACATATTCGCGCATCTCCGAGGTGGATTCAGGGTAGATCGGGAGCGCGAGCACGGAATCCGCCGCGCGTTCGGCGTTCGGGAAGTCTCCGCGCTTCCCGCCGAGGGAGGCAAAGCACTCCTGGAGGTGAAGCGGAACAGGATAATAGATGTCGCAGCCGATCCCGGCCGCCTGAAGCGAATCCTTGAGCGCATTGCGGCGCGCGGGGTCCACGCGGATCGAGAACTGGTTCCAGATGTGGCGCGTGGCATATTCCGCCGCCTTCGGGACGGTCACCTTCTCCGCCACGGACGATGCCGCGAAGAGTTTTGCGTATTCGGCCGCGTTCGCCTGGCGCATGGCAGTCCATTGATCGAGATATCTGAGCTTGACGGAAAGAATGGCCGCCTGAAGGGCGTCCAGACGGAAGTTTCCGCCAATGAATTTATGATAGTATTTCGGGTTCATTCCGTGGTTGCGGAAGGCGCGCAGACGCTCCAGCGTTTCCGCATCCTTCACCGTGACGATTCCGCCGTCCCCGAAACAGCCGAGGTTCTTGCTGGGGAAGAAGGAGAAGCAGCCGTATTTTCCGAAGGTTCCGACCTTGCGGCCCTTATATTCTGCGCCGATGGCCTGGGCGCCGTCCTCGACCACGAAGAGATGATGTTTTTCGGCGATCTTCATGATCGGGTCCATGTCGGCGGCCTGGCCGAACAGATGCACGGGGATGATGCCTTTCGTGCGTTTCGTGATTTTTTCTTCGATCTTCGCGGGATCAATGTTGAATGTTTCGGGATCAATGTCGGCGAACACGACCTTTGCGCCCGTGCGCGCGATGGCGCCGACCGTGGCGAAGAACGTGAACGGAGTCGTGATGACTTCATCTCCGTGCTTGAGGTTCTCGCTCATCAGCGAAACGAGGAGCGCATCCGAACCGGAGGTCACGCCGCAGGCGCCGAACGCCCCGCAGTAGGCGGCCAGCTGGGTTTCAAATTCGGAAACTTTGCTTCCCAGGATGAACATCTGGGAATCGCAGACTTCCTCGATCTGCTTCATGATTTCGCCTTTGATGCCGACGAACTGGCCTTTGAGGTCAAGCAGAGGTACGCGCATGGATGATTTTCCTTTCGTTGATGACAATTCGTCCATAATATAGCACGTTTCCCCGACAATTACAGCCCCCGGTCCGAAAAAATCAGCATGGACGGATCCGTGCGGAAAAAAGGCAGCCCCGCCGGTGCATTGCTGCTGTGCCGGCGGGGCTGAAGAGAGGTTCGTTTCCGAACCGCGGAAGGCTTACGCCTTGCAGTGACGCTTGCGCATCTTGGCGGCGGCGTTCTTCACGCCTTCCACGATGTCGTGGATGTTCTGGTCCGTGAGACGCGGGTGCATCGGGAGGTTCATTTCGCGCTTGTAGAAGAACTCGGTCGCGATCGGGCACTGATTGGGATCGTAGCCCATGCGGCGGAGTCCGGTGAAGTGGAACGTGGGCTGATAGTGCAGAATGGCCTGGATGCCCTCTTCCTCGTACAGGGTCTGCATGAACTCGTCGCGGGAGCCGCCGAGTATCTTTTCATTGATGCAGAGCGTGTAAAGGTGGAAGACGTGGTTGCATTCCCTGGGCTCGTAGACGGGCTCGACGCCCGGGATTCCGGTGATTCCTGCAGTGATCTTGTGACCGATCTCGCGGCGCTTGGCCGTGAGCATCGGGAGCTTGTCCAGCTGGCAGCAGCCGACGGCCGCCTGGATTTCGTTCATGCGGAAATTGCAGCCCCAGTGTCCCTTGTACGGAATCACGTCGAAGTGCGCGGGCATCCAGTACTGAAGGTTGGAGGTTTTCTCCATGTGGACCTTGTCGCCGAAATCCCACTTGTCGCCCTGTTCGCTCCAGGAGTGGTTGTTGCTCATGCAGCGGAGGTTCTGGATTCCGTGGGTGAACTCGTCGTGGCCGGTGGTGATCATTCCGCCTTCGCCGCAGGTCGTGATGTTCTTGAGCGAGTGGAAGGAGAATGCGCCGATGTCGCCGATCGATCCGGCGAAGCGGCCCTTGTACTGGGCGCCGACCGCGTGCGCGCAGTCTTCCAGAACGAAGAGGTGATGCTTCTTCGCGATTTCCATCACGGGATCCATGTCGACCATGAGTCCGCCGTAGTGGACAACGTAGATGGCTTTCGTCTTCTTCGTGATCTTCTCCTCGATCTTGGAGGGGTCGATGTTGAAGGTGCGGGGATCAATGTCGGAGAAGACCGGGACTCCGCCTTCGTCGAGTACGGCGAGCGAGGTCGCGACGAACGTGTTCGGGGTGACGATCACTTCGTCGCCGGGCTGGATGTCGAAGATCTGCGTGGCCACGCGCATGGCCGTGGTGCAGTTCGAGCAGGCGAACGCGTGCTTCACATGATGATACTTGGCGAACTTGTCCTGGAACTCCTGGGTCTTGGGACCCATCGTGAGGGAGTCCTGCGCCATGGCGGTGAGAGCGGCGTTGCGCTCCGCATCGTCATAGATGCTGCCCATGAAGGAATAGGGAACCTTCAGCTTCACGCCGTCTTCGGTCGCATAGGAGCTGGTGATTCCGCCTTCGGTCTTGCCGCCGGTGATGTGTTCCTTGTCGATTTTCATTTTTCTGTTCTCCCGTTTTGTGAGTTGGGGTTGATTAAAGGGAAAGAATTTTCAGTTTGACGTTGTCTGCATGGACGATCCGCTTGCCGGACTTGCGCGCCCTGTCGGCATCCGCGATCGCCTTCAGGATGGCCTTCGGGGCATTCTTCACGAATTCGGCCTCGAGCTTGGCGCCGAACTCGGCGGAGGCCTTTTCCGGCCAGCCCATGCAGCCGATCTTCACGTCCGGACGCTGCGAGGTCTGGACGATTTCCTGGCTCATGTTCGTGAAGGATTCGCGGAGCTGATAGCTGTCCGGATCCTCGCGGAGTCTCGCCGCGACCTTCGGGACGTCCAGTTTCTGCTTGATGTTCCGGACGACTTCCGGGCACCAGTGCATCATGAGGGAGGTTTCCGCCCATGCCGCGTGGTAGTCCTGTTCCTTGAACAGCTTGATCCAGGTGGGGCAGAAGTCCCAGATCTGCGTGAGGAGGATCAGGTCGTCGCGCAGGGAGGGGTTCACCCATTTCAGGATCCGCAGGGCTTCCTTCAGCACGATGATGTTCTCGCTGCCGCCGTGGCCGGGGATGATGATGAAATTGCGGAATCCCTGGACCGTCAGCGACTCGATGATTTCGCCCACGAGCGTGGAGAACGTGGTCGGCTTCACGTTGATGGTCCCGGGGAACATGCCGCCCGAGAAGCAGTAATTCAGGACCGGCGCCACCACGCACCCGAGCTTCTTCGCCAGAAGTTCGGAAGCATACTTCGCGTTCCGGATGTCCGTGTCCAGCGGAAGATGCGCCCCGTGCTGTTCCGAAAGCGCGTACGGAAGAATGACCGTCCGGTTGTGCTTCAGGTATTCCCCGAGCTCCGGGAAGGTCATGTCCGTCATCCATACAGACTGCTGTTTCATAACGTTTCCTCCTGAGGTTTGTTGATTCGCTTCTTTTGTCTACATTATAAGCCGGGATCGCGATTCCGGCAAGATTTGAAACAAAAATTTTTCATTTAATCTTGATTTTTCACAGATAACATACTATATAGTAATCAAAAACAGAGGAGAACCGGCTTGTGAACAGTGATAATTATACTCTGAAGGCTGTTTTTTCGGAACTGGTCCTGAACGGGAAGGTGAGCCGCACGGAAATCGTCCGGAAATACCGGATCCGGCAGGCCACCGTGACCGCCGCGGCCGAACGGCTCAAGCGGCGCGGAATCCTTTCCGAGCCGGGGCGCACGGGAAAGCATACCGGCCGCCGCGCCTCAGAACTTTACTTCAGCCGCAGGATCGGAACGTTCACGGGAATCGAACTCACGCCGACCGCAGTCCGCGCGGTCCTCACCGACGGTTCCGGGACCGAACTCCGCCACGCCGAAGCGGCCGTCTCGCAGGAGGACACCGCAATCGACCTCCAGAACAGGATTCTGAGCGTGTGGCGCACCATCGACCGCTCAAGGGAAAGCCTGATCGGCTTTGCCGACCCGGGCGTGCCCGACCTGGAAAGCGGCGTCTCCCTGCAGGCCGTCAACCTGCCCGCGTGGGAGGGCGTGGGAATCCGCTCGTTCCTTTCCCGGCACACGGCCGACCCGTCGCCGTTCATCCTGCCCGAAACCGCCGCAAAGACCTATGCCGAATACCTCGACTGCGCGCCCGTGCCGCCGGGAACGCTGTTCCACGCCTCGTTCGGCGACGGCGTGGGCGCCGGCTACATTTCCGGGGGCGAACTCTTCGGCAGCCGCCGCTTCAAGACGATGGAGCTCGGGCACCTCGTGATGTCTTCGGGCGGACGCCGCTGCCGCTGCGGAAACCGGGGCTGTCTGGAGGCAATGGTCGGCACGGCGGCGCTGCGGGAAATGGCGCGTGAGCTCGCCGTGAGCGGCGTCACCACGTCGCTCGACCTGGAGCATTTCACGCTTGCGAACTTCGTGGCCGCCGCCAACGCGAACGATCGCGCAGCGCTCGTGCTCGCGCAGGAAACCTGCGAACGCATTGCGCCCGCCATCGCGATCGTGGTCACGCTGCTGAATCCGGAAATGATCGTGCTTTCGGGCGAACTCACGGGGCTGGGCGCCCTGCTCCTCGATTCGATCCGGCGGACCATGGCACGGAGATGTCTGATGCAGACGCTCGAAAAAATCCAGCTGAAGATTTCCACGCTGAACGAATATGCCGTGGCGCTCACGGCCGCGCGGCTGCGCCGCAATGCGTTTCTGGAACAGGAACTCGACCTGAGGGACTATGCGCCCGTGCTTCCGCTCACAGCCGGAATCTGACGCAGGCTGCGTCCGCAGTCGACAAAAAGGATCGAGCCTGTCATGGAGCGGTTCCGCGCCGCAAAGACGACCGTATCGGCGAGATCGTCAAGCGCAACGGGACGCCCCAGCGGCAGCAGCGGCAGAGTCTTTTTCATGCCTCCGTGCTCGAATCCGGGCGGAGGGATCACGGGGCCGGGCGCGACGCCGTTCACGCGCATCCGGGGCGCATACTGAAGCGCGGCGGCCTTCGTCGCCTCGGCGAGCGCCTTCTTGGAAAGCGCATAGCCGAACGAGTCGGAAGGCGTCTGCGCGATCATGCAGTCGAGCATGTTCACGACGCAGGGCTCCGCGCATTTCGAACGGCGGTAAAGCAGATTCATGAGCGCGGCCGGCGCGCGGAAATTCACCGCAAACTGCGAATCAAGCGCGGAAAGAGTCTCCTCCGGAGCCGTCTTCCGGACGAACACGGAAGCGTTGTTCACGAGGATCGAGACATCCTCCGGCATGGGGAAGCCTTCCGGATTTTCGGAAAGATCGTACCGGATCAGGGCATGTCCTTTCACTGGACCGCCGATCTCGTTCAGCAGGGCTTCGGCCTCGTCCGCGGAGGAATTGAAATGGATCAGCACGCGCGCGCCGAGGGAGGAGAATTTCCGGACAAGCGCAGCGCCGAAGCGCTTTGCGCCGCCGGTCACAAGAACGCGCGTGTCAGGCCCGAATTCCGTCATGGCGCGTAAACGACCTCGACTCCGTCGTCGAACTCCTTCGGCTTTTTCTGGACGCGCTTCTTCTGAAGGGCGTTCCTGCCGGGTTTGACGCGGACAGTCTGGGTGGCATCGGGCGGTTCCGGCTTCTTTTCGGTGAGGGAGCGGATCACGTCCATGAGCTCGTTGAAGTCCGGATCGTCCTTGGCGCTCATCGGGAAGATGGGCAGACGCTTGCGGACGCTTTTCACGAGCGCCTTGAGATTCTCCTTCGACTCGGGGACGTCCATCTTGTTGGCGATGATGAGTCCGGCGCGCTTGGAAAGGCCCTTGCTGTAAAGGTCGAGTTCCTTCTTCAGGGCCTTGAGGTCATCGACGGGATTGCGTCCGTCGGTGCCGGCCATGTCGAGCACATAGACAAGCATGCGGGTGCGTTCGATGTGGCGGAGAAATTCGTGTCCGAGCCCGACGTTGTCGTGGGCGCCGTCGACCAGCCCGGGGATGTCCGCGATCGTGATGCGGTGAAAGTCCGGATATTCCATCACGCCGATCACGGGGTGAAGCGTGGTGAAGGGATAGGCCGCGATCTTGGGATTGGCGTCCGTGAGGTCCTTGAGGAGGGTCGACTTTCCGGCGTTGGGATAGCCCACGAACCCGATGTCGGCGACGATCTTGAGTTCGAGCTTGACGACGATCTCCTGCGTTTTTTCGCCGGGAGTATGTTCGCGGGGAGCCTGGTTCGTGGCGGTCTTGAAGCGGGAGTTGCCCTTGCCGCCCCTTCCTCCGCGGGCCACGACGACTTCCTTGCCGACGGAATCGATGTCGGCGAGCAGGTCGCCGGTTTCCTTGATGCGGACGATGGTGCCGACGGGCACGAGCACGCGGAGCGGTTCGCCGTTGCGGCCGTGCATGTCCTTGTTCTGTCCGGGCTGGCCGTTTTCCGCGAAGAAGCGGGTGTTGAGCGTGAAGTCGAGCAGATTGGTCTGTCCGGGATCGCCGACGAAGATCACGTCTCCGCCGTTGCCGCCGTCGCCGCCGCTGGGACCGCCCTTGGGAATGAACGCCTCGCGGCGGAATGCAAGTGCGCCGTTGCCGCCGCTGCCGGCCTTGATTGTGATTTCAGCCTGGTCTATGAACATGGTTTCACCTGAATTTGAAATTGAAGAAGGGGAGCCAGTGGAAACGGGCGTCGCCCACATTGCAGAGGAGTCCGATCTGAAGGACATTGCTGCCCTCGTCGGCGGTATTGTAAAGTCCGATCTGGAGACCGGACGCGGTCCGTGCGGAGTTTTCAAGCAGGGAAATCTGCGCGCCGCGGAGGGTGTCCGAATGGTTCGCGAGTCCGGAAATCTGCGTGCCCGAGGTCGTTCCGAAGTCGAGACAGCCGATTCCGGCGATCTGTGCGCCGTTCAGCGTTCCGGCTTTGCAGACGAGCCCGGAAATCTGGAATCCGGAGGATTCTTCGAGCGCGAACGAGCCGGCCCCGGCGATCTGGATTCCCTTGAATCCGCGCGCCATTGAGCCCCAGCCGCCGATCTGCATGCCGCGTCCGGATTTGGAATACGAGCCGAACGCGGAACACTGGAGCCCGGCCATCTTCCGGTTGGAGACGGCGAACAGCGGCATCAGCTGGATTCCGCGGAGGTCGTCCGTGTTTCCCAGCAGGGCATACGCAAGGCCGTACACGTTCGCGGAATCCGCCGAAGTCAGCGAAAAGTCGATTCCGTACATCAAGATCCGTTCATAGTATTCCAGCAGGGAAAGCTTCAGGAACGCGCAGCGGTTTTCCGCCAGATTGTCTCCGAGCGTGGAACAGTATGGAAACACCAGATTGTATGCGAGGGAATCGGGGAATCCGGACGCCTTTTCCACGGAATCGTCCAGGTCGTCGAAGACGAATTCATGTCCGGTCACGAGTTCGAGCTCGGAATCGGAGGTGCGGAGGAAGGAGTTCATCCACGGGCGGACGAAGACCGGTTCGAGGATGTGGATTCCGAAGACGGCCGGACGCCGGTTGGGCGACCAGATCGGCAGCTGTTCGGCCGATTCCGGCGGAGTCTGCTGCGGAGCCTGAACCGGTTCCGCCGCGGGAGCCTGAAGGATCCACAGCGCGGTGAAAACCGCGGCTGCCGTACGGAGCATTTCTGTTTTCGTCATGTCTGTTTCCCCCTGTTTTGAATGAACGATTCCGTCTGCAAAAAAATACCCGGCTCTTGACGGCGCCGGAGGGCACAATCAGGGGGTCGGGTGTTGAAACCGGGCCGCAGTACGGCTCAGTTTTCGGCGGCTTCCGGAACGACGGAGACGTCCTTGCGGGCGTTCTTGCCGAACTGAACGGTGCCGTCGCAGAGCGCGAAGAGAGTGTAATCCCTGCCGCAGCCGACGTTCCGGCCGGGAAGGATCTTGGTTCCGCGCTGACGCACGATGATTGTTCCGGCGGTGACGCTTTCTCCGCCGAACGCTTTGATTCCGAGCATCTTCGGCATGCTGTCGCGGCCGTTTCTGCTGCTGGACTGACCTTTCTTATGAGCCATTTTCAAGTCTCCTCTGAAATGAAAGTTGTTTTTCGCGATTCGTCTGAAATGAATAATATGCCACGTTTTTTCAAAATTTCAAGTGAAAAATGAAAAAACAGCAAAATTCAGGAGACCGACAGAAGAAATGCCGAGATCGGTCTGTCCCGCTGACAGCGGATAGGCCGGATAAGGCCGCAGATTGATGGAACGAAACATTCAAAGCCTGCTGGATTTTTTTGCATTGGAGTTCCGACAAGGTTCAATTGATCCTTAAATTGTTTTCGGACGTCCAGCTTGCCCCGACTGGAATCCGGCATCCCAGTGCCAGACTTTGGAAAACATAGATTCCCGAAAAATTCTGCTGAAAACGACAATGAACAATCTGCGTAATGCGGCACCGATCCATTCTGCCGGTTCTGCGGAATGGCAGCAGAAATCTTCCGGAATGATTGCAAAATCCCTTTCCACAAGGTATATTAAAAAAAATATTTTAGAGTAATCATGGAGTTCCGGACAATGATGAAGTATTCATTTCTATCCTGCATGCACGGCGGCAGCGCCGATGAAGTCATCAAGGCGGCGAAGGCGCTTCACCTCCAGGCGGTTGACTGGACCGGGCTTCACGGGGAAACTCCGGAAACGCTCCGCAGAAAAACGCTGGACGCAGGGTTGGAAATTTCCGCGCACACATTTTTCCTTGCAGAGTTTCCAAACGGCACCTGGCTCGGTGAGGCTGAAAAACATCTTGACGATGCCTGTGCCATGGGGGCGAACCTTGTCATGCTGCCTACGCCGGGCAATCCCGAACATCCGGACAGACGGGAATACCGCAAGCTTTGGACCGATGCACTGGCAAAGATCGGACCGCTTGCGGCAAAACGCGGGCTTGTCTTCACGATCGAAAACTTTGATGGCATCATCTCCCCGTTCATCACGGCGAATGAATTCCTGGAAGCGGCGGCCGCCGTCCCTGAACTCAAGCTCACCTTCGACTGCGGCAATGCGTTTACGGGAGAGGATCCGCTGGTCTCGCTGGAAAAAACAAAAAAATTCCTGCGTCATGTCCATCTCAAGGATCTTGAAGGACCGTTTGACTGCCAGGTCGAAGATTCCAAACGGATGCTTGACGGACGATGGTACAGATTTTCCCTGCCGATGCAGGGAAACGTCGGCATCGACGCTGTGATCCGGAAACTGGAAAAGCTCGGCTACACCGGTTATGCAAACCTCGAATATCAGTTCAACCGTTTTCCGCTCGACCGACAGCTTGCCGCTTTGAGAAAACTTCCTGGTTATCGCGGCTGATCAAAGGCCGGGGCAGAAATTCTTCCGGACGCCTCCTTTTTTGGGAAGCCCATCGCACAAAATTCGGCCAGAATATTTTTATTTCATAATGTTCTTCTGGAGCCTTGGACGCCTTTCACAGACCTGTCGTGCATATTCTTCAACTCATTTGTCGGACAAGTCCCGACTTGTCCGACATGTCTGACGAACGGAACCGGAATTTGGGCAGTCTCGTCAACTCTGATATGCCTGCCAAAAGTATTTTCAGGCGTGCAGCAATGTATAAAAGTGGAAA
>CAZHPP010000024.1:0-15764 GCA_964534535.1 uncultured Victivallales bacterium
TGTTGTTGCGGACGTGTCCGAGGTGCTGGGGCTTGTTGGTGTTCGGGGCGGAATATTCGATCACGATCTTCCGGCGTTTTTCCGCGGGAAGGAGCGCTTCGGCGAGCAGGGCCCTCACGTCGGACACGGTGTCCCGGTAGATGGCCTCGGCGGTCAGCGTGACGTTGACGAACGCCTTGACGGCGGAAACCTTCTTCACGTCGGGGTCTTTGGAAAGGATTTCGACCGCTTCGGCGGCGAGCTGGTCGGGCTTCGTCCCGAAGAACCGCGCGCAGCGGAAGAAGTTCAGCGTGATGTCCCCTTCCATTCCGGCGGGACAGAGTTCGGGCGTGATGACGGCCTGCGGGCCGGCGTTGTGATTTTTCCGGAGGGCTTCGCAGAGGCGGAGGGCGCAAAGACTTTTCATTTGAAATGACTCACAGGGTTGTTTTGATGACGGTGGAGGTTTTGTCCTCCGGAACGGTGATGCAGTACGACCCGAAACAGGCCGGGACCAGACAGGTCGTTCCGGGCGGGAGAACGGCTTCCGCGCCGGGGCGGCCGACGGTCACCGTGCTGTTGACCGAGGTCAGAATGTGGAAGGATTCGCCGGGAACCGTGGTGTCCCGCAGAATTCCGGTGAGGCGCATGTCCTCGACCCGGAAGAACGGACACTTGTTGATGACGGGATAGCGGCGGTTGTGTCCGGCAAGATTGCTGACTCCGGCGATCCGGGCGAGCGTGCGGTCGTTGTAGTCGATGCACTCCTTCGCCTCCTTGATGTGGAGCTGGCGGGGCTTGCCGTCGGAGCCGACCCGGCCCCAGTCGCTGATGCGGTAGGTCGTGTCGCTGTTCTGCTGGATTTCGAGCAGAAGGTTGCCCGAACCGATTGCGTGGACGCGCCCCGCGTTGATGAAATAGGCGTCGCCGGGGACGGAATCGAAGACCTGGAGCGAATGTTCGCATTCGGCGGTCGTGAGGCTCTGGAAGAATTTGACTCTGGTGGTGTCGGGGCGGAGTCCCGCGATGATCTGGGACCCGGGATCGGCCGCGATGATGTACCACATTTCGGTTTTGGGCTGGGCGCCGTTCCCGATCCGTTCGCAGGCCGCTTCGTCCGGATGCACCTGCAGCGAGAGACGGCGTCCGGCGTCGATCAGCTTCACGAGAAGCGGGAACGGTCCGCCGCGGTATTTGCTGCCGACCAGGTTCGACCCGTAATATTCGACCATTTCATGGAGCGAGGTTCCGGCCAGCGGACCTTCCGCCGCGACGGTGTTGACGTCGGGGCGGTCGCTGATTTCCCAGGATTCCCCCACGGGGTCTTTCAATCCCGGCGGGATCGTGCGGCCCAGGACGGTCTTCAGTTTGTTTCCGCCCCACATCACCGGTTTCAGGGCCGGCGTGAAAAGAATCGGGTACAGCGCTTCTTTTTCTATCATTTTTCTTCTCCATGATTTCAAATGTTCAATATACCACGTCTTTCAGAATTTGCAAAAAATACTTTGAACCCGCGCCGGTGCGGTGATATATTGTCCTTTTCAGGAGAGGAGTTCCCATGCGTCTGGACAAATATATTTCGGAGTGCACGCAGTACGGCCGCAGGGAGGCGAAGCGGCTGGCTTCCGCCGGCGGAATCAGAGTCAACGGAGTCCAGGTCTTTTCCTCCGATTTCAAGGTCGCGGAAACCGACCGCGTGGAACTGCATGGAACCCTGCTGTGCTACCGGAAATTTATTTACCTGATGCTCAACAAGCCGCAGGGCGTCCTGAGCGCCACGGAGGACCGCCGCGATCCCGTGGTGACGCAGCTTGTCCCGCTGGAATTCGCGCATTTCGATGTGTTTCCCGTGGGCCGTCTCGACAAGGATACCGAAGGGCTGCTGATCCTTTCGAACGACGGCGCGTTCGCGCATGACATGACCTCGCCGAAAAAGGATGTGTTCAAGCGCTACTTCGCCGTGCTGGACTCCCCTGCGGGACCGGACGATGCAAAGGCGTTCGCCGCCGGTATGGACCTGGGCGATTTCACGGCGAAGCCCGCAAAACTGGAACTTACGCAGAATCCCTGCGAGGTTTTCGTGGAGATTTCGGAAGGAAAATTTCATCAGGTCAAACGGATGTGCGAGAAGATCGGGAAGAACGTGGTGTTCCTGAAGCGCGTCGCGATCGGTGCTTTGAAGCTGGACCCGGCGCTTCCTTCCGGAAAGATGCGCGAGCTTTCGGATTCCGAGCTTGCGCTGCTCGGATATTCCGTGCCGAAGGAAAATCCCTGACAGCGGCCGACCGTCATTCGGAAGTGACAGAATGCCGTGCCGACGGCAAGGGTTCTGATTCATATTTTTCCCTTTCGGGCGGGGTTCCGCTATTGATTTTTCGCTCCGAACGGGATACATTAACCCCATTGCGTCCCAATCATTCAGAAAACATCTAAGGAGAAATCTGAAATGGCGGATTCGAAAACATCGCTCGCAATGGAAAAGAAGTCCTCGTATCAGGGAAGAAAATTTCGCATCGGCATCGTCGGCTGCGGCGGAATCTCCCAGACCCACCTTAATGCGTACAAAAGCATTCCTGAGGTCGAAATCGTCGCCGCCTGCGACATCAAGCAGGACTGCCTCGACCGGATGCAGGAGAAGTGGGGCGTCAAAAAGGCCAACTGCTTCAAGGACTGGAAGAAGATGTTCAAGAGCGTGAAGCTCGACGGAGTCGACGTCTGTACCCCGAACGGCGTGCACTGCGCGCCCGTCGTCGACGCCTGCAACGCCAAGCTCCATGCGTTCGTCGAAAAACCAATGGCCATGTCCGTGGCCGAATGCGAAAAGATGATCGCGGCCGCCAAGAAGAACCACGTCAAGCTGGCCGTGGGCTTCCAGCAGCGCTATCACCAGAACACCGAATTCCTCATCCGCGCCCGCGATGAAGGCAAGTTCGGCGACATCATGTTCGTGAAGGTCCGCGCGCTCCGCCGGTTCGGAATCCCGAACTGGGGCGTGTTCGGCCAGAAGAAACTCCAGGGCGGCGGCCCGATGATCGACATCGGCGTGCACATCATCGAATGCGCCCACTACTTCATGGGAATGCCGAAGCCGGTCGCCGTCAGCGGCGCGATCTGGACTTATGCCGGCAACAAGAAGCAGGACCTCGTGATTCCGTGGCCGAACTGGGACTACAAGACCTACACCGTCGAAGACCTTGCCATCGGCCAGGTCCGGTTCGAGAACGGCGCCATCATGCAGATCGAATCCTCCTTCGTGGCCAACATCCCCGAGGAAGTTCACAACTTCACGTTCATGGGAACGAAGGGCGGCGGTTCCTGGACTCCGGCGGAAATCTATTCCAACGAGGCCGGAACCATGGTCAACATCAAGCCGGGATTCCTCCCCGAGTCCGACTGGAACTTCATGTTCACGGCCAAGCTGAGAAACTGGGTGAGCGCCGCCACGAAGGGCACTCCGCTCCGCGCTCCGGGCGAGGCCGGACTCGCCGTACAGAAGATCCTCAACGGCGTCTACGATTCCGCCGCTGCAGGCAGGGAAATCGCGATCAAATGAAAATCTGACGATTTTCTGACATGGAAAGACGCCGCGGCGGCCGGAAAGCTTCCGCGGCGTCTTTTTGCAATTTTCCCGCCGGACATGTATATTACCTGACAACACACACAGGAGGCCCGTCATGCCGAAATGCATTGGAATTCTTACCGCCGGAGGAGACTGTCCCGGACTCAACGCCGCCATCCGCGGCGTCGGAAAGGCCGCAATCCAGGCCGGAATGACCGTGATCGGCTTCCGCGACGGCTTCCGCGGACTCATGGAAAACCGCTCGGTCCCGCTGACTTCGGACATGCTTTCCGGCATCCTGACCGTCGGCGGAACGATCCTCGGCACCAGCCGCGACAAACCCCACAAGATGCCCGTCGGCGGAAAACTTCTCGACATGACCGACGCCATCGTCGACAACATCCGGCGGCTCAACATCGACGTGCTTGTGTGTCTGGGCGGCGGCGGGACCGCGAAGAACGCCTACCGCCTCCAGAAAAAAGGCGTGAAGGTCCTCACGCTTCCCAAAACCATCGACAACGACATCTGGGGCACCGACCGCGCTTTCGGATTCGACACGGCCCTTTCCGTGGCGACCGAGGCGATCGACCGCATCCATTCGACCGCATACAGCCATCACCGCATCATGCTCGTGGAGGTCATGGGCCACAAGACCGGCTGGCTCACGCTCGCGGCCGGAATCGCCGGCGGCGCCGATGCGATCGTGATCCCGGAAATTCCGTACGACGCCGACAAGCTCGCCGCCGCCATCGAACAGCGCAAGCTCGAAGGCAAGCACTTCAGCATCGTGGCGATCGCCGAAGGCGCCCTGAGCACCGCCGAGGCCGCCATGCTCAAAAAAGCCCTCAGCCGCCGCGAAAACGCAAAGAACGACAGGGAACGCGAACTCGCCTCGAAAAAAATCGACGCCGTCTACAACCGCCGCGTCGACAACACCCTGAACCTTGCCAAGGTCCTGGAGCAGAAGACGGGCGTGGAATCGCGCGTGACCATTCTGGGCTATCTTCAGCGCGGAGGCACTCCCACTGCCGCCGACCGGCTCCTTGCCACCAAGCTCGGCGCCGCCGCGGTCAACTTCATCCTGGCCGGAAAAACCGGTGTGATGGCCGCCGTCCGCGGCGAAGAAATCGTGCCCGTCCCGCTCGAAGACATCGTGGGGAAGCGCAAATGCGTTCCGCCCGACCATCCGTGGGTGCTTGCCGCACGCCAGATGGACGTGAGTTTCGGGGACTGATTCCCTTGGAAGAAGATTCTCCGCTCATCCTGAACAGCGGATGCGCCGTGCCGTCGCGCTTTCTCCTTTCGCCGATGGAGGAGGTGATGAACCGCTGGTTCGTGTCCGCCGCCTCGGCGCTCGGGCTCGTGAAGTTCTGGATCACGCCGTTCATTTCCGTGAGCGGAAGCGTGCCTTCGAAGCGCGTGCTCCGGAAACGTCTCGAACCGTTCACGGCGTCCGGACTCCCGATCTGTGTCCAGATCATCGGAAACGCGCCGGATCCTTTTGCCGAATGCGCGGAACGCCTTCTGGAGCTCGGATTCCGCAGGGTCAACCTGAATTTCGCATGTCCCAGTCCCACGGTCCTGAAGAGCCGTTCCGGCTCGAAGATGCTGGAAAATCCCGAGCTTTTGGAACGGTGCGTTTCCGCCGTGAAATCCGTCCTTCCGGGGAACGTTTCGCTTTCCGTGAAGCTCCGCGCCGGATTCAAAACCGACCGGACGGAGGACGTCGTGAAGGCTTCCTGCAGCGGCGGCGCCGAATGGATCATTTTCCATTTCCGCACCGGAAAGGAAATGTATTCGGAAGTTCCCGGAAGGGAGGAACGGATTTCCCGCGCCGTCCGGGCGGCCGGAACGGTTCCCGTCTACGGCAACGGCGATCTCCGTTCGCGTGCCGAAGCGGAATTGCTGATGCGGGAAACAGGGTGTGCCGGAGCGGTCGCGGCGCGCGGATTTCTGCGGAATCCGGCGATCTTTCTCGACCGTTTTCCCGGCGATGCGCAAGCCGGATTCGTTTCCGCCATGCGGAAGCTCGGCGCTCCGGAATCGACTCTGCGGAAGTTCCGGCGTCTCGGCGGAACCGTCTAATCCGCGGACGGCGGGATCGGGAACAGCGGACGCAGGAAGATCCACAGCACCAGCGCCGCCGCAATGAACGGCCCGAACGGAATCTGCCGCCGGAAATGCTTCTTCCCGATGCGGTCAAGCACGATCCAGACGAGCGAAAGCAGACACGCCCCCATCGTGACGAGCAGCGTTGCGAACACGCCGTCGAACACGGCCGCGGCGGTCAGCATCTTCACATCGCCCAGCCCGAATGCCTCGCGGTGGAACAGCAGTTTCCCGGCGAACGCGGCGCAGAAAAAGAAGATCAGGACGGCCAGCCCCGAAATGGCAGCCGCGCAGACTGCGGCGGCTCCCCAGCCCATGCCCGTGCCCGCCTTCAGCAGCTGATAGAGCTGAGGCGTATTGTCAAACCGGAAGGAGTTCCCCGCGAGTCCGGGCAGACAGAACGGTGCGGTCAGCAGCCCCAGCACGACTGCCGTACAGGTAAACTTGTTCGGGATGATCCGCAGCTCCAGGTCGGTGCTTGCGCACGCCATCGCGAAGACGATCAGAATCCAGTCCTGGACGACGCACAGAAGGTGTTCCGGGTCGAAGTGCATGCGGCTCCACGCGGAGAACAGAAAAAGCAGCGCCGTGGCGGTTTCCAGCAGGACGTAGCGCGGCGAAATGGGCAGTCCGCAGGAGGAGCATTTTCCCCGCAGGAAAATCCAGCTGAAGATCGGAATGTTTTCGAGCGGCGTGATGCGGTGTCCGCATTTCGGACAGGAGGAGGGCGGCCAGAGGATGGAAATTCCGCGCGGGATTCTCCATACGCACGCGGTCGAGAAGCTCCCGAAGCACGCGCCGATCAGGAACGAGTAGGCGAGCAGAAAGACTTTCCCCGTTGTTCCGTAGAGGGAAAGAAACTCAAGAAGATTCGCATTGATGGAATTCATTCCGGACCTTTTCCTTTGCCGAAGCATCTGTTCCGCATTCCGATTGACAAATCACTCCGGCGGTTTATATTAGCATATAATAATCCGGGTTCTTTGAAAATGCAACCGCCTCCGGAGCGAAACTCCGGAACCGCACAATAAATATTATAAGGAATCGTTAAATGTTCGACCTGCCAAACTATAAGGAGAGTCGAAATGAAGAAAACGATGATTGCAGCGGTGCTGGTGATCGGGGCGGCTGCGTTTGCAGACGCCGGAATCGTGATCGGGGTTCCGGGATTCTGTCTGATGCTCGGCGGCCGGACGGAATCTGTGGAAACGGGGTTTGTCCGCCGCGGCAGGGAAGCGCTTCCGCCTCCTCCGCCGCCGGAATGCGGAAGGGCGTTTCAGGAACGCATGGCGCCTCCTCCGCCGGATGCCCCGCGGCGCAGAGAAGGGTTCAACCGTCCGGAGCCGCGTTTTGACGTCGGACGCCGCGGCTGGAGAGAGTAAACAGAAGGAGTCATGAAGATGAAAAAAATGATGATTGGAGTTTTGACCGCAGTGACGGGAGCCTGTCTGTTCGGGCAGGTGGAAGTGCTGTTTCCCGGGCCGCGGGTGATCCGGATCGGGCCGCCTGTGGTCCGGTATGAAACAATTTACGGGGACGGCGTGATCACGAACGGGTACTATTATTATAACACGGTGCCGGAAGTTTACGGGTATCCGTATGCGCCGGTAGTCCTTCCGGCGCTGCCGCCCCCGCCTCCGCCGCGCAGATATTATTACGATCCGCCGTGCCGCCCGTGGTACGGTCCGCGTCCCTTCCGCCCGGACTGGGATCGTCCGTGGTACGGTCCCCATGGTCCGGAACGGTTTGAGCATGTCCGTCCCGGCCCGCCGATGCCCGGCCCCGGCGGCCGTCCGGGTCCCGGATTCGGCCCGAATCCCGGGTTCCGTCCGGGTCCGCCGATGCCCGGTCCGGGAATGCGCCCGGGGCCTGGCGGCAATCCCGGCGGCGGAATGCGCCCGGGGCCCGGTTCCGGTCCGCAGCCGATGCCCGGTCCGGGGAATCCCGGCGGCGGTCCGCACCGCTGACTGATCTTCCGCTGAACAGTGTGTCCGGAGAGTTTCACCAGAAATTCTCCGGACACAATTTTTTTTCCGGTTTTCCCGTTTACCGGAATGAACAACCCACAACCAAAGAAAGGGAAAAGATCATGAACCTCATGAAGAATCTCGCAATGTTTTCGGCCGCGGCGCTTGCTGCAGCGGCAGTCGCGCAGGAACCAGCTCCGGAGCAGAACGGAAAACGCCCGTTCGGAGAAGGACGTCCGCAGGAAATGAGACAGCGCCAGCAGGGTCCCGAAATGCGCGGACGCGCTCCCCGCATGAACGGTCCGATGATGATGAACGGGGGATTCCGTCTTGAAACTCTGGAAGCCGAATATCCCGCGCAAATTGCCGAAATCCGCAAGCTCATTTTCCAGAAGGCCGCTCTTGATTCCAAACTGATGGAACTTCAGGGTGTGATTCATAAGGCCGAGGCGGCGCGGATGGAACAGCTCCGCAAGCTCAACGACGAGTACAATGCATCGAAGGATTCGAAGAAGCTGGAAGAGCTGAAGGCGATCCTCGCAAAGCGCCATGCGAAGGTCACGGCGTTTGCGGCGGACAAGGTCAAGGCTGCCGCGGCCGATCTTGCCGCGCTCCAGAAATCCGGAGTCTCAGTCGAAGCCCTCAACAAGATGACGCATATCATCGAGGCTGAATCGGCCCGGTATTCCAAGGCCGCGGAAGTCACGCTGGCGGATTATACCGCCCGCGAGATCGCGAAGCTGAACATGCCGCGGATGCGGGGGCCGGAAGGCAGAATGTGCCCGGGCGCTGAAGGAAAGGGAATGCGCCCCGGCAAAGATGGAAAGGACATGCGTCCGGGCCGTCCCGGCAAGGAAGGAAAGGGTAATTTCCGGAAACCCGGCGAGGGACAGAATCGCGGCGAGGCTCCGCGTCGGGATGCCGGACGCCCTGAAAACGGACCGGAACAGGACGACTGAGCCCGTATTTCTGAAAATCGGCATTGAAGGAAAAGGGCCTGCCGGAAACGGCGGGCCCGTTCCGTTTTCAGGCTATTTTTCGCGGGCGAGATGCAGAAGCGCCTGATAGTTGTCGGAATTGACGATCTGTTCCGCGACCCGGAGCAGCTGGCGGCTGCGGTAGAGCTTCGTCCGCAGGAACGTGTGGTCGAGACGGCGGATGGCTTCGGCGCCGTGTTCGGGGCGGATCACGGAACTCCCGGATTCGTCCGCCAGCGCCCGCGCGATGAACACATAGGCCGGCCACGCGAGCAGCATGCAGCGCATGCCCTGTTCGAACGTGAGGTCCTGAGCCGGAAGTCCGCAGAAGTGCATGGCGCGCAGCTTGCCCTCGAACCAGCGGCGGAACGGAAGAAAGGCGTCCTGTTCCACGCGGAGTTTTTTGAAGAGCACGCCGGGCGCGAGCAGGAGTCCCGTTTCGCGCAGCGGCTTCCGTCCGAACGTGAAGAAGAAGGTCCGGACCATGGCGTCAAGCCGTCCGAACACATTCTTGCCCTGGTCGCAGCGGAGAAAGCTGGCGGTGAGGTAGCGGATTCCGCAGAGGGCGTCGAAGGAGGGATAGGGCGCGTATTCGAGGGAGAGTGTGAGGCTTTCGGCGCTGCGGTCGAAGAGTTCGGAAGCGTCCTGGCGGAAGTCTTCGGCCTCCAGAATGTCCGCGGAGGCATTCTTTCCTTCGTGGAAGCGGAGGAGCCGCGCGGCGGCGTAAAGTCCCACGTCGAACGGAGCCTTCCCGCCGAAGATCATGTCTGCGTAGGCTTCCGTGATTTCGCGCATCCGTCCGACGGAGGGATGGATGGTTCTGGAATAGAACGGGGATTTCGTGACCCGCATGGCGCCGAGTTCGGAAGCGAATCTTGCGATCTGCGGCAGGTCTTTCGCAATGAGATTTTCGCGCGAGGAGCAGACGGCATAACAGTCGAAGCGCAGGGAGGCGGAAATGGAGCCGTCCTCCCAGAGATGGATGTCATAGGGATAGAGGCGGCAGGCGAGCGCCTTGACCTCAAGCCCGAACTTCTTGTGAATGACGCAGAGTCCATCCTCGCCGACGAAGCAGCAGCGTCCGTCCTTGCGTTTGGCGATGTATCCGCGCCGGAAGTTTTTCGGGCTGAATCCGAGCTTGACGATCCGGTCGATTTCGGCCTGTGTGACAGGGACGGGCCAGGGGCCGCAGCAGCGTCCGCAGGCTTTGCAGGCGGGATCAAGCGCCTTTGAAAAATGAAAGGTCGCACTCATGGTTTTCGGGAATGGTCATTCCCTTCCGGGATTGGGCGGGACAATGTGTTCGAGAATTTCGGCGGGGGAGCTTCCGGCGTTTTTCCAGGATTCGAGCCTGAGAACGATGGCTTCGGCGGTGCCGAGGAAGGCGCCTCCGGAGCCGAGGAGGGCGGTGAGTTCGCTGACGGCGGGATTGTGTCCGCAGAGCATGGCGCAGGCCACGGAGTCCGGGATTGCGCGCACGGAATCCAGGAGAGCGTGCCCGTCGGCGGCGTAAAGCGAACGGTCGGCGGCCGCGGATTCCGGGTCCAGACCCATTTCCGCGGCGGCGAGCTTCAGGGAATAGAGCGCGCGCGGAGCGGCGCTGGCGATCAGGAGGCCGGGACGGAACCCTTTTTTTGCGAGGGCGCGTCCGGTGAATCTTGCGGCCGAAGCGCCGCGCGGGACCAGAGTCCGTTCGAAATCGGAAGCCGCGATTCCGAACGGTTCGGCCTTGCCGTGGCGCATGATGATCAGGACAACGCTCATTTTCCCGCTTTCGCGTCCGGCATGTCTCCGGTGGAGACGTTGCCTTCCACGCGTCCGTCGTCGAGCTCGTTCACATGTTTCAGCTTGAGGGCCTTGAAGAGGTCGACCAGGCCGAAGGTGCTTCCGAGGAAGAACCAGACGGTCGAGATGGCTCCGATCACGCCCGTGATGACGATGCTGGTCCAGAAGAAGTACCAGCCCCACCATTCGATCGGCCAGGGCCGGATCGCGTTCCAGACGATGATGACGATGAAGTTCAGGATGAACCCGTAGCCGAAGGAGTAGATGAAGATCGACCAGGCGAGGATCTTGTCGCCCTTCGTGTATTCTCCCGTGATTCCGACGAGTTTCTGGATGATTCCGAGGACGGTGTTGGGGATCTTTTCGATGATTTTTCCCTCGTGAGCGTATTTTCCGCGGTGGAGCATCTTATCCATGTCGAACGGTTTCTTGCATGTGATGAGCGAAACAACCACATAGAGCGAGACGGAAATCAGGATTGCGATGAAATAGATTTCCTGGGAGTTGATGGGGAAGGAGTCGGGCGTGAGGCTCCACTTGATCCATGGGTCGAACGGAGCGGAAACGCCTACCAGGAAGGAGTTCATGGCGTCGGCGAGTCCGAGCTGGACGACGAGCGGGTAGAGATGTCCGACCCAGAGTTTCTGGCAGACGAGTCCGCCGACGGCAAGCACGCCGCCGCTGATGAGCGAACAGTAGGCGCCGGCGGTGGTTCCGCGCTTCCAGTAGAGTCCGAATGTGATGACGGGGCCCGCGCCGCCGAGCCAGATCGCGCCGGTGATGGAGAAGAACATCAGGATGTAGTCCAGCTGTGCGAAGAAGAGCGAGAAGAAAAAGGCGATCACTGCCACGCAGAGGATCGCGATCCGCAGCAGCATGAGCTGGGTTTCCGGCTTGAAGGGCTTTCCGTAGGCCGGGAGCACGATGTCCTGGACCAGGATGCTGCCCCAGCTGTGGATGTAGGTCGTGTCGGTGGAGACCATCAGGAAGATCATGAGGGCGCAGAAGATGCCCGTGATCCCGATGGGGAACATCTCGCGGACGGCGAGAGGCACGAGCATCTGCCCGTGGAGGGTCTGATAGGTTTTTGCCACGGACTTGTCGATTTTCCGGATGGCGCTGTAGGCGGTCTGGTCGTAGTTGTCGATTCCGTCGGAGGCGGCCGAGGAGACGAGCCGTTTCCCGGGAACCCGGGACGGGAAGCCCTTGGCTGTGATCTGGGCGATGAGCGCTTCGCGCTTGCCGTCGAATTTTTTCGAACCGTGGGTGACGTCCTGAATGGTCTTGACGGCGAGGTTCAGGTTGGCCTTGTCGGCGAGAGGCATGAAGTTGCGGTGGTTCAGGTAGGTGAACGCCGCGACGGCGATGAGGATGTACATCATGGATTCGACGCCGCCGCGCCAGGTGCCGAGGAGTCCGCCCATCTTCTGTTCATGGGGGGTTGCGGCCGCGGCGCTGTAGCCCTGGTTGCCGGACCAGGACATCCGGTTCAGGATGCTGGAGAAGATTCCCACGACCACATAGAAGAGGTTGAAGGTGCGCAGTTCGCTGATATCGTAGGGGTTCAGGAAGCTTTTGCCTGCGGGCTGGGCTTCGAGGATGGGCGCCATTTCATCGCTCCAGCTGAACCGCCAGAGGATGTAAACGACGATGACCACATACATCGGGTAGCTGATGATCCCCTGGACGCAGTCCGTGACCATGATCGTGATCTGGCCGCCCATGGTGATGATGACCACGGCGAGCAGAAGACACGCAAGCATCACCATGGCGTAGCTGGACCATGTGATTCCGAGGAACTGGAAGGTGATGGGAAGGTCGAGAAAGTAGACGAGCGTGCGCGCGCCTACGGCCGGGAAGATCGCATAGTTCAGGATTCCCGAGATCGACTGCAGGATCGCCGCGAAGAACCGGAAGGAGCGGCTGTACCGGATCTCGAAGAACTGGCCCATGGTCATGGCGCGGGTTTCCCGGAACCGGTAGACGCAGAATCCGGTGAGCCCGAAGATCATGCCGAGCGGCGCCGAGATCTTGCTCCAGAAGCTGATCGCGAATCCGCAGCTGTAGTACATCTCGAAGATGGCGACGAGGCTGATGAGCCCCATGCCTGCTTCGCCGCTTGCCACGGCCAGAACGTATCTTCCCGCCACGCGGCCCGCGGTCAGAAAGTCGGACACGCCCTTTACATACTTTTGCGCCATCAGGCCGATCCACATGACAATGATCAGCGGAATGACAACGATAATCCAGTCAAGCCAAAACATTCTTTACGGTTCCTTCCTGTTTGCTGCAAATGAAAAAAAGCACGAACTGCTGGCGGACAAAAACAGAACATGTCTGCCGGACGGATATGAAAGAGAGTGACGATGGAATCTGCTACACTCTGGAAACGGAAAGAATCACGACCGGCTGAACGGGAACGTCGTCGTAATATCCGCTGGAGCCGGTCTTCACGGCGGAAATCTTGTCCACGACGTCCATGCCCTTCACCACATGCCCGAACACGCAGTAGCCGTAGCCGCGGGGCGAATTGTCCTGGTGGTTCAGGAAAAGGTTGTCGACGGTGTTGATGAAGAACTGGCTGGTGGCGCTGTCGACGACGGAGGTTCTGGCCATGGCGAGCGTTCCGCGGAGATTGGAGCCGCAGCTTCCGGCTTCGTTGCGGATCGGTGCGCGGTTGGGCTTTTCATGAAGGTCGGGGGTCATGCCGCCGCCCTGGACCATGAATCCCGGAATGACCCGGTGGAACACGGTGCCGTCATAGAATTTCTCATCGACATACTTCAGGAAGTTTTCGACCGTGAGCGGAGTGTCCTTGTCGAAGAGTTCGACTTCGATGTCTCCGAGCGAGGTCTGGAGTTTCACGTGCGGCGTTTTTCCGAGCGGAGCTGGCATGATGGGGATTCCTTCCTGTGAATTTTTATTTTTTGGGACCGCTGCCGACTGCATCGGGCACGATCCGATTCAAGAGACTGCGGGAAAGTTTGAGCACTTCGGTCTGGGAACGTTTCTTGAGCGCTTCGGCTGCAAGCGACTCGGCTTCCGTGAATCTGATCCTGCGGACGATCCGCCGGGCAAGCCCCAGCGATACCGGCGCCATGCTGAGTTCCTGGACGCCCAGTCCCAGAAGAATCGGAATGCTGTTCGGGTCGGACGCCATTTCGCCGCACACGGTCACGGGGATTCCGCGCGCCGAGGCGGCCTTCACCACGCCGGCGATCAGCCGGAGAACCGGCGGATGCAGCGGACGGTAGAGTCCGGCCACCCGTTCGTTGCCGCGGTCGACCGCCATCACATACTGGACCAGGTCGTTCGTGCCGATGCTGAAGAAAGCGCATTTTTCCGCGAACGGCTCCGGATCGAATGCGGCCGCCGGAGTTTCCACCATCATCCCGATCTTCATGGAAGCGCTGAAGCGGATCTTTTCGGCCTTGAGACTCTGCCGCGCCGATTCCACCAGCTCCAGAAGACGCTCCAGTTCATCGAGACATGTGATCATCGGGAACATCATGCGGACGTCTCCGCAGACTCCCGCGCGCAGGATCGCGCGCAGCTGCGGAATAATCAGCTGCGGATATGCCAGACAGAGCCGGACCGAACGCAGCCCCAGAAACGGATTCGGCTCGTGCGAGAAATTGATCAGCGAGGACACCTTGTCCCCTCCCAGGTCCAGCGTGCGGATCACCACGGGCTCCGGCGCGACGCGCTTTGCGAGTTCGCTGTAGACGGCGAACTGTTCCTCCTCGGTCGGAATCCGCCCGCCCATGAAAAGATATTCGGTGCGGAAGAGCCCCACGCCGCCCGCGCCGTAGATGCGGACGTCTTCGGCCGCGTCCAGACTGTCGATGTTTGCGGAAAGATTCACTCTCCTGCCGTCGACCGTTTCCGGACACAGCCCTTTTTCGTCGAGGAGTTCGGAATAAAGTTTGACTTCGCGGGCTTCTTTTTTCGCGTAAGCGGCAAGCGTTTCGGGCGAAGGATTCACAATGACGTCGCCCTGGAAGCCGTCGATGATCATTTCGGCATCGTCGGAGAGGGCGGAAAGCAGCCACTGGACTCCCACGACGGCCGGGAGCTTCATGGAGCGCGCAAGAATGGCGGAATGGCAGGTGCGGCTTCCGGTTTCCGTGGCGAACCCGAGCACGGTGTTCCGGTCGAGAGCCGCCGTATCCGACGGCGCAAGATCGTGCGCCGCAGCGATGCGGCTTTCCTTCTTTGTTCCTGCAGCGGCGGGAACCGGCTGCTGGTCGATTCCGCGGAGATGGCGCAGAATCCGGGCGGCCACGTCGGCCACGTCGGCCGCGCGCTCCTTCAGGTATTCGTCCTCCACGGCGGAGATTGCGGAAATATACCGCTGGATGGTGCGGGAAAATACGGCGTCGGCGGGCAGATGGCTCCGTTCGATTTCGGCGATGACTTCGTTCATGAGCATCTTGTCGTCGACGATCATCAGATGGGCATCGAAGATTCCGGCGTCGCCCGCATTGAGCGACTCCTGGACGCGGTGCCTGAGTTCGGAAATTTCGGCGCGGGTGTCGGCGAGGGCATGACGGAAGCGTTCGATTTCCGCAGGAACCTGATCCGGCGGCACGGGCACGGCGGCCGCGGCGGCCGGAATCTTTTCGATCCCGATCACCGATACCCTGCCTGCGGCGATTCCCGGCGAGGCCGGAATGCCTTTCAGACGCTTTTCCGCCGAAGTTCCGGCGGGTGCATTTTCATTCTTCATCGAATCCCCTGTCAATCAGTTGCCCAAGCGCCCGGACCGCCTCCGCCGCATCGGCCCCGCGTGCGGAAATCCGCAGCAGGGTTCCCTGCGTCGCCGCCAGAGAAAGCATCGAGAGGATGCTTTTCCCGTTGGCTTCGCGGCCGTCACCGGGACATTCCACGCTGATGCTGCTGGAAAACCGGCTGGACATCTGGACGAACAGCGCCGCGGGACGCCCGTGAAATCCGAGACGGTTCACGATCGTATGTTCCGATGAAACGTTCTGGCCGTCCATTCCTGATTCCTCTTGTTTCCATAATGCAGCATCAAATCCCTTATCTTATAATATAGCACCTTCCGGAGTCAAATTCAACACGGGCAGAAACTTAAGATTCAGGCATTATCCAAACTGCCCTGAAAATTATTCCACTGTTTTTACACAATGTTTTCCGGAACTTCCTGATTTCAAGGGGAATGCAATTTTTTTAATTTTTTCCGGACTCCATTCACAATGATTGAATTAATGATTGTCATGATAATAGCAAGATGCTTGAAGTGCGGTCTTTAGCACTTGAAAATCAGAGAGTTAGAGGTGCTCCCCGGCGGATTTTATGGAAAAGACAGGAAACAGCCGCCGACTTCGCCGTATTTCAATATCCGGCGCCAAACCCTTCCGGGGA
>CAZHPP010000025.1:0-13124 GCA_964534535.1 uncultured Victivallales bacterium
AATCCGACCGTCGCGGTGGCAAGGCGGAAAAGGAAGCCGTTGAACTAGCCAAACAATTTGAAGCGGAACTGGTGAAGCAGGTCTGCGTCAAAGAAAAACTGACGCTTGCCGCCTGAAAAGAGGAGAATACATCATGGAAATAGAACTGCAATGGGGACTGAATCCGATTCCGGAAAATGCAATAGCTGCGTGGGGCGCCCGCGCCATTTTGAAACAGCAATGTCTTGATTTGCTATGGGATCGCCAGAGTTTCGACCAAGGCAAGCTGTCCGATCTGGAGAAAGACCGCTTTGTAAATTGGATCAATAAATCCGGTCTGCCGAAGCTCCGAAAACATATTGTGAAAAATCGCTGGAAGAACGATTCGGAGGAGGTGTTTGAACTCAACGATAAAAGTTACCACCTGCGTGCCAGTTGCAGATGCTCTTACGGCTATTGCTACATTTCCGCCTGGCAAAAGCAATCCGAGCAGAACGAAGCCTTGTCCGGGATCAAAGAATAGAAACTCCTTTCCGACTTCGGCGCGGCACGCAAGTGTGACCGCGCCGAATCAAACAAAATCAGAACAGGAGAACGCAATCATGCTGAACAACAAACTCAAGGAAGTTATTGCCGATGTATTGACTGAAGAATGTTCCAAGGAAGAATCAGGGATGTTTCACACCGAAATCTATGCGGACTATCGGGACGAATTTTCCGATGAAACCATCCGGAAAATCTGCCGTTCCGATGTTCCGCGCGAAACCTTCGACGAACAGATCTTCGAAAGTTATGAGAATGCGGAAATGGAGTACGAAAACGACCTGCTGAAGAAAATCTGTGAACGGGAGGAAATCTCCGCCGCGCTGGAATCCGGAAGCATCAACGAGGACGAGCTGACCGATTATGTCCGCGACCACCATTATGTCAAACTGCCATACGAGCAATATCTGAATCAGGATCTCATCGTCAATATCATCGTGGACGCAGGCGACGGGAATACTGATTTTACTATCAACCAGCCATTTGCAAGCTGGGACGGAAGAAATGACAAAATCATCGACGAAGACTCCGCCATTCTCTGGCTGACCCGACAGCAGGGATATAAGAAATCAGCGCTCACCCAAACCTTGCGCGACCGGAAATGCGGTCAAAGCAAATTTCTCAAATCCATGCTTCAGGAAGTAGAAAATACGTCGAGCCATATGAACGCACTGACGTTTCTCGCAAAGATGACCCTGGCTTCATGGCTGAATCTTCATGATGCCATTGTACGGGAAGCATCGAAAAATGATCCGCATCATCCGAAACGCAGCAAAGGACGCGGTTATCTGATTCTGGATAAATCTACGACTTGCGGACTTTACGATCCGTGGGGCGGAGCCGGCAGCGTACTGGGAATTGAACTTGAACGGGATGTCCGTCTCCCCATCCGCCTGATCGACAGCGCATGGCCGGACGGTGCGCGCGGATACAGTGTCACCGAAATCTATGGTCTGTGTTCTTCCGCATGGACGGACGACGCCATCAAGGAAATTCACGGAATGAGGAGGGCCGCATAATGCTGAAACAAAAAGAAATACGAGTCGCTGCGACTAGAGATTTAATCGACTGGCTTTGTTATGCCTGCTGGCGGGAATATGACAGAGCCTGCAAGACGAGCGAAGCCGCAAAAAATCGCAAAGAAAAAGAAATCCTGTGGATGAAAAACGAACTCGAAAAACGCACAAAATAACGGAAAATAGCCGGAGCACCCATCATGAACGATCTTTACCTTGTTAAAAATGAACGTCGCCGCAAACTGTTCGACCAGCTGCAATACAATGCGTTTCCGGCAAACGATGATCTGCCGAACCCGGATTTGCAGCAGCTTCAAACGGCGGTATTTTCCTCCCCGCACATCATGATCGAAGACTGTTTTTGCTATCTGCAATGGTGCGAGCGGGAAAGCCGGAACGGATACATTGACGTGATCCACGACATCATGAATTTTTACCGGGATACACCGTCTTTTCAACCGCGTCTTGCCAACTGGCGGAATCGGGAACGGAATACCATTGAACAACACATCTGGAACATCGTGGCGGAGGCACGGGACTCCGGAGAACTGAATGAACTGGATGCGATTCTTGATTATCTGCTTCCAAACGATTCGTGGAACTGCGATAAAACCATTCTTTCCTGCTATGAATTTGATGACCGGATTGAAATTCTTCCCGGTTCCAGCGAGGGGATCTATCTGCATTGGAGTATCGCAGGACGCTTTCGGCAGGAACAGGCAAAAGGCACGGATGAGCGAATTCCCATCGCTGCGATCAAAACCTTGCAGACTGATCTCGCGACTTACAAAACAACGGGAACGGCGGCGGGTGTGCTGGAATACTTTGCCATAAATTATGTTGCCAACAACATCAGGCTGTACACACCCGACAGTGAACAGAAATCAGAAAACCGTCTTTCCGTTTGATTTCCCGGCGGCAATGGCGACCGGGAAATCAATAGAGTTTCAAACCGCAAACCTCATAAGGAGAACAGGCAAATGCAACAATTCACCAGCGAACAAATCGCGACAAACACGACTGCGTACCTCATGGCGCGTCAGCACATGACCAACGCCATCGAAGAACTGCGCAAGATGGTTGATGCTGTCAGCATTGTAACCGGTCGGGAAAACAAGACCTTTTCCCCATTCGGCGACCATGGCGGCGAATTACGCCTTTTTATGCTTTCAGCCGCCGATCTGGAAAAGTATCAGCAGAATCTGGAGCGCGGCTGCTGGCGGCTACTGGTCTGGAAAAGCGGCGTTATGGACGGTGCAACCGAAGACGACCGTCGAAGAATCGAACAGGAAATACACAACGGAAGATTCGGCGTTTTCAATGAAGAAAATATCAGGAAAGTCCTGCTGCAATTGAAAGATCAGGAAGGCGATCTGGTGAAAGATGTCGCAAAAGAAGTCTTTCGCCATTTCAGTCCGAATCCAATCTGCAAAGAACCGATCAGGCAGAAAACCGTACACGGTTGCGGCGCATGGGGTTCGCTTTCGTTTTCGTCCTGCCATTCACCCGCATGGGAACTTTTGCAAAAAGCACTCTACCTTTTGGATCACAAAAAGACGCCGGAACAATACTGCGAAACGATTGTGGGACAAATGACCGATGCCGTGCAGAAAGGTCGGCTTGAATATGAATGTCCGTATTTCCGGGCGAAGTTCTATGAAAAATCGCTTACCGCGCATCTGACATTTCTCCGCATGGATATCATCAATGCCATCAACTCAATCGGAAGGGGCGAATAATGGGGTCAACATTGTTAAACAGCATGGCCGCCTGCAAATGCTATATTCCGGAAGAACGGGAAGATATCTATACACTCATCATCAATACGGCGGAAAAGAACATTGAACCTGTCTCATATCACTGCTGGCCGATGAACACCGGACGAAAATATGAAATCATGGCAACGTTGTGCGGAATGGCGTCTGATATCTTCAACGGCAATCTTCATTGGCACGGCGAATGGGGCAGAATGGGAATTTGCTCCGAGTTCATGACCTATGCGGAAAACATACTGAAAAGAGCGGCTGAAACAACAGGTCCGGTTCCGAATCTGAGCGAATACCGCCTGATTTATTTCAAGCCGGACGATCCATGCGTCGATCTTCTGGATCATTTCATAAAACTGGAACGTTTTGAAATCCATAATTTTTTTGATGAAAAAGTCCTTCAGATACGCAATCCAACAATCAGCGACCTTTATTGGGGAGAGCGGATACGGCAGCATTATGAAACCTGCAAAAAATATGCGGTTGAGCCGGGGAATTTTGACGCTGTGAAATTCCGAAAAATTTTGGCTGAATGGGGCTGCATGATGCCGGACCGCTATCGTAAAGCCTTCAAAACCGTGGAGGAGGTGTCATGAGAAAATATTTTTGTCCGAAATGCAAAGGTGAAACGTTCGAGGAAAATTCCGTGGACGTCACAACCAGTTTCCGCATCAAAAATACCGAAGACGGGCCGGAATACGACGAACAGGTTTCCGCGGACGGCGGATATGTTGACCGGATTCAATGCGAATCCTGCGGACACGTCATTTTAACCGCGGAAGGACACCCCGTTGACGTATTGGAAGAATTGGCTCCGGCATTGGAAGCCATTGGCGCATACCGTGATGAAGAATAAAACTCTTTTTCTCCGGTTCGCGCGTCATGCCGGAAAGCCGCTTCAATAGCGGCTCCGGCATTCTATCTATGCAAAGCGAACCGGAAGAAAGGAAAAAACACCCTATGAATGAAGCAATCCAACTTGATCTCTTTGACTTCGAAGACGCAGCGCCGGCATTGACACTGCCGTCGTTCGGAGAACTCAGTACACCAAAGCCCAAACCGGAGACGGCAATACATCCTGTTGTGTATATTCCCCGCAACAACTGCCATATTCCACATGATATAGTGCTTTATCCTTCCGGAGCGAAACACAAAACAGCGGCAAATATCGAAGCGATCAGGATTCTGAAAGAATTGGAACAATCCGGCAGGACCGTCGTCAATGACGACTGCCGAAAACTGCTTCAATATTCCGGATGGGGCGGAATCCCGCAGATATTCGATTCAGAGCGGCAGGATTTTGCAGAAGAATATGCCAAACTCGAATCGACATTGACACCGGAGGAATATGCTTCCGCAAGAGCTTCAACGCTGAATTCACATTACACACCGAAAATTCTGATCGATTTTCTTTGGAAACTGGCAGCAAAAGCCGGAATTTCAGGCGGAGAATTCGGCGAGTTCGGCGCAGGAATCGGACATTTCATAGGGATGATGCCAGAAACAATCAGCGGACATTTTACAGCTGTGGAAATTGACGACATCTCAGGACGGATCATGAAACAGCTTTATCCGAATGAAAAAATCATCGTCAAAGATCTTGCCAGAACACTGATTCCGAAAAACTCTCTTGACCTGGTGATCGGCAATGTACCATTCGACCAGGCTGGAGTTTACGACTCGGATTATGTAGGCTACAATCTTCACAACTACTTCATAGCAAGGGCATTGGATGCACTGAAACCAGGCGGTTTGGCGATCGTTCTGACATCAGCGTCCACCATGGACTCAAAAGCAGTGAATGCGCGGTCCGACTTTTCTTCCAGAGCGGCATTGCTGGCGGCAATCCGTCTGCCGAATACAGCTTTCTCAGAACTTGGAACGGAAGTTGTTTCCGACATTCTTGTCTTTCAAAAAGGATCCCGGAACCAGGAAGCGTTTCTGAAACTTGAGACCATTGAAACGAAGGACAATACCGGCAGGATACGGGTAAACGAATACTTTGCAAATCATCCGGAGATGATCCTCGGCATTCCATCCAACACAGGGAAAATGTACGGGAAAACCGGTACTGCGACCGTTCTTCCGTTTGAACAATTGCCGCTGTCTGAACTTCTGAAGATGCCTGAACTGGCCGTTCAGAAAACAGCACAGCCGGAATCCGATCTATTCGGTACGAAACAGGAACCGGAAGTGGAAATCGAACTTCCGGAACCGATGAGGGAATACACAATTTTCAAGCACGAAAACCGTTTCTGGCAGTGCCGGAATCAAAGGGGTGTGCTGTTTACAGATAAAAACGGGTGTGAATTTTCAGGAAGCGAACGCCGCAAACTTGAACATTATATCGAATTCAAAAATCATCTTAACAGACTTCTGCGGTTTCAGCTTGATCCGAACGCACCGGAAACCATCATTGAAAATCAACGGATGATGCTGAACCGGGATTACGAATTCCATGTCAAACAGTTCGGCTGTCTGAACAACCGCATCGTACACCGCAATATGCAGGAGGACCCCGATTATCTGAAACTGGCAGCCACGGAAAATATCCGCAAGGAAATTGAAACCTCGCTCGACGGAATCAGGACGCATCGACTGGTCTACGAAAAAGGAGACATCTATTTCAAGAGAACGCAGCATCCGTGGCGCGAACCCGACAGTGCCGAAAACATCGTTCAGGCGGGCATGATCTCCTATGGATACCGCCACCGGATCGACATGGAATATATCGCATCGATAATGAAAATCTCCACGGAAAAAGCGAAAAAAGAGCTTCTGGATTCCGGAGAATTTTTTGAAAATCCGACGGAAGCAAGAATCGAACTCAAAAGTGAATATTTGAGCGGGAACGTGGTGCGGAAGCTGGAACTTGCGCGTCAGTTCGCACCGCAGAACGTTCCGGCGCTGGAAAAAGTCCAGCCGCAGCCGCTCAGGATCGAGGACATTGATTTTCAGCTCGGCAGTTTCTGGATTCCTCCTGAGACCGTACAGAAATGGATGGAAACGGAATTCAGGATCGAATGCAAAGTATCCTACTCCAAAACGGAGGACAAATGGTATGTGACGGCCGATTATTCCGTGCGGTACAGCATGACGGAATACCAGGTGGCGGACTGGGATTTGTTCAGGCTGACGGAAACAGCGCTGAACCTCAAGGAACCGATCGTCCATCGAAAAGAATACGATTCGAATGGCGAAGAAAAACTTGTTGTGGACCAGGAAGCGACCCTGACTGCGAGACAGTATAAGAACGAACTTCAGGACAAGTTCAGGAACTATGTCATGAATTCCGCCGATATTTCCGCCGGACTGGAAACAATCTACAATTCCATATTCAACAGCCACGTCACTCGGCAATATGAACTTCCGGCATTCGACATTTATCCCGGAGCAGTCGGGATCATCAACGGGAAGAAATTCATTCTGAGGGAACACCAGAAGCGGGCGGTCAGCCGGTGCATCGAAGGGAATACGCTTCTTGCCCATTGCGTCGGAGCCGGGAAAACGGCCATCATGGTCACGGCGGCAATGGAACTCAAACGTCTGCATCTTGCGACAAAAACGCTGATCGTAGTTCAAAACGCCACTCTCAGGCAGTTTGCCGAATTCGCCCCGAAACTCTACCCCGATGCAATGATTCTGATCGCCGGCAAAAAAGACCTTGTGAAAGAGAAACGGAAACGATTTCTCTCACGCATCGCCGTTGGCGACTGGGACATGGTGATCATGGCTCAATCCTCGTTCGACATGCTGCGGGACGATCCAGACCTCGTAGCCAGACATTATGAGGAACAGATCGCCGAACTCGAACTGCTGATTTCGGAAAGTGACAATTACAGCACGATCAAGGATGCCGAACGTCAGAAGAAACAACTTCTCAAGATGCTTGACAAACTCAACGATAAAAAAGAAGAGGAAGACATTATCTACTTCTCCGACCTTGGGGTCGATTCGCTGATCATCGACGAGGCCCATGCCTACAAACGCAACTTTTTCCCGACCAAGATGCAGCGCATCAAAGGCCTTGACCGTGGCGCAAGCCAGAGGGCGTTTTCTCTTTCGCTGAAAATCAGGCATATCATGGAAAAAACGGGCGGAAGAAACGTCTATTTCTCAACCGGAACGCCAGTCACGAATACGATCGCCGAGCTGTGGAACCTGGTCCGCTACATCAGTCCGGCAACGCTGAACGAGTTCGGAATCGGCACGTTCGACCGTTTTGCCTCGGTCTTCTGCGGCACTGAAACGGCGCTGGAACTGGATGCGGCCGGCCGCTTCAAGATGGTTCAGCGATTCTGCAAATACTGCAACGTGATTGAACTCTCGAAAATGTTCCGCACCGTTGCCGATGTCGTGCTGTCCGACGAACTCACCGAAGTCGAACGCCCGCCGGTCAGGGGCGGACACCCCGAACAGGTCAACATCAGGCGAAGTAACGTCATTTCCCGGTTCATGGAATATCTTTGCGACGAATACGAATGGTATGAGGGGAATACGGAAAAACGTCTGCTTTCACACATTCCGCTTCTGATCTACGGTATGAGCCGCAAGGTCACGATCGATCCGAGACTGATCGACTTCCGGTTCCATGACGATCCGGAATCGAAACTCAGCGTCTGCGCACAAAATGTATTGGCCAAATACCGCGAATATGAATCCATCCGTGGAACACAGATCGTATTCTGCGATCTCTACCGCAACGGCGATACATTCAATGCATGGGATGAACTCAAGCGGAAACTGATTCTCGGCGGAATACCGGCACAGGAAATAGCCGTGATTTCCGACTTCAACACAGACAAACAGAAATCCGATCTCTTTGAAAAAATAAACTCGGGCGATGTCCGGGTGGTGATCGGCTCAACCGCAAAACTTGGGACAGGAGTCAATATCCAGGAACGGCTTGCGGTAGCGCACCACCTGGACTGCCCGTTCCGTCCAGCAGACATCGAACAGCGCGACGGACGGATCATCCGGCAGGGCAACATCCTGGAAGAAGTGGAGATCATACGCTACGGCATCGAACAGACGCTGGACGCCGGAATGTATGCCATTCTTGAGCGCAAACAGAAGTTCATCAATGACGCAATGAAAGGCCGCTGTGCACGCACCCTGCAGGAGATCAGCGATGACAGCGCCGTTGATTATGCAAGTTTCTCAGCAGCGATTTCGGGCAATCCGAAACTCAAGCGGAAGGTCGTGATCGAAACCAGGCTGAAGGAACTGGATGCGCTTGAACGTCAGCACAGACGCAATCTCAGGATTCAGCAGGATCAGGGAAAGGAAATCGCCGCCGTAATTCCCGCCATGACGGAAGAACTGCCGGAACTCGAAAAATTCATCCGTCAGTATCCGACGCTTGAAATCGGGAGTCTGCCGATTCGTTACGGCGGACGGGAACTTGAAGGAACGATCCGCGACAAATGCGACATGCTGGACCGGGCCATCCGTCAGGCATACGCGCTTGCGGTCAAAGACTGCAATTATGCAAACACTTCCGGCAGTTTCATTATGGAAAATCTGAGCATCGGCACGCTGGAATTCCGGCTTGCGGCGCACTCGGAACTGATGTATGCCGGAAAAGCGGACGAATCGAAATCATGTGTTCATTTTCAGCTCAAGGGCTGGAGTATGCCGCATCTTCCGGTAAAACTTTCCGGTGAAAATTCAGATTCCGAACATCTTCTGAATTCCATCCGGAAACTGGTGTACGACAAACCGAAGGAATTGGAAAAAAGCCGTCAGGAACTGGCAGCAAAGACTGCCAGACTTGAAAAGCTGAAGTCAGCCCCCGGCGACGAATTCAGCGCTGCCAAAGAAAAAAGTGAACTTACCGTCGAACTTGAACAGATCATTTTCGACTTGAACAAGACCAGCGAAGGTCAGCACCGTCATTATGAATCGGAAGACGAACCGAATCTTTCGGATTATTTCCCGGAACTTTCGGGAAGTAAAACCTTCGGCAATATGGAAATTCTTGACGGCAGCGGCGATGCTTCCGAGCAGGAAACTGAACTCAGCGCATAGTTATGGACGAAATTCCTTTGTCATCAGAGATGGAATTTCCCGATAATGTTTTTTGTTCGCACTGCAAAGAGTCATTGTATATTCGTTTGCCGTGGCAAAAATCAACGCATCGGCCAATCCCATTCCGGATTTCAGGCAAAACTCTTCCATAAAAACCGTGGCCCGCAAGGAAATGTTTTCATTGATCGGGAGTGTTTGGAAATCCAGCGCCGACAAAAAATCTTTGATCGTTTTTTGTTCGACTCTGTTACGCGCTCCCTGAATCAATTCCATGTAGGTAATAGCGGAAATAAAGCGATCTTCGCAATCGTCGATTATTTTTGCCGCTTTCTGATTGCCGCGCAGAGCCCAAATCAAAACATCCGTGTCGAAAATCATCAGAAACTCCGTGGTTTGCGCAAGTCCCGCACATATGCGGAAACATCCTGCATTTCATGACGATCAGCCCACATGCCGAAAGCCGGCAAGTCTGCGACTTTCTTTTTTTCCACCTCATGTTCCCGAACAGGCATAATAACAGCCATTCTGCGATGACGGCGCGTAAGCACGACTCGTTCATTTCGTTCAATTGCAGACATGACTTTCCTCATGTTTTTTCGCAAATCAAGAATTGTAGCTTCCATATTGCACCTCCTATATGTACACTTAAAGTATACACTTGCTTTGCAAAAAGTCAAGAAGAAAACAAAAACCGGCGCACAGCGCCGGAAAGTTCAGTTCACCGGCGTGGAATTTCCCGGCATTCACAAGTGAACCGGGAAATTCCCAAGAGAAACTCAACTCAAAGAAAGGAAAGAACCATGACCACAAAGATCAACGCGGCAAGAATCAAGTGTGAGGCCGACCGGACCTATAACAAGGCCGATGACATGCATCTGCTGACAAGCGTCAAAGGGCGCATCGCAAAAGGACTGACTCCGCTTCTGCAGCCGATTGCACTCAAAAAGCTGGAAAAAGATCCGAATTTCGATTACTCCGTCGACGACGGGCGCAGACGTTTCAAAACACTTCTCGCCGCTGGCATCACGGAAATCGAACTCGGACGCGATGCCGTTGTCATCGACGGAGACTCCGAAGTCAACGCCTATGTTGCAAACCAGCACACAGACCTCTCGCTCGCCGAAGAGATCACAAAACTCTACAGTCTCCGCGAAAAATTCAAGACGCTCGACGCTCTTGCCGCTGAAATCGGCCATTCGCCGACATGGGTCTCACGCCGCCTGAATCTTCTGAACCTTTCCGAACTCTGGCAGCGCGCCATGAAGGAAAAGACGTTCGGATATATGGGTGTTGTCCACTATGAAACAATCGCCACATTCCCGGCAAGCGTCCAGGACAGCATTTTCGACTTTGTCAGGGGCGTCGAGGGACGCGACCTCAAAACTGCTTCCGCCAGAAAATTTGCCGAAATCCTGTACGAAAAGTTTGCCACACTTCTGTCAAGTCTGCCCTGGAAGGAGGAAGGCTGCGGCGAATGTCCGGCATGCAGGGAACGCAAGGAGTCCGGATATCTGTTCGCCAATCTGATTCCTGAACCGCGCTGCATGAACCGCGAATACATAGAAAAAAAACGCCGGGAATATGTGGCCGGTCTTGCCGCAAAAGAGCCTGAAACCGTCCTGGTCACGCAGAATTATCACGTCCAGGACGAAGAAAAGAAGGACGCGAACGATCCGCTGGCGGAAAGCACCGTTCTCGGCCCGGGCGACTGGAAAGCGGCAGACAAACCGGAAAACGGAATCCCGGCCATTATCGCGGACGGTCCGCAGGCAGGCACGAAAATCACGATTCAGCGCCCGAAAGCCTCAGCGGAAGCTGAACCCAAACCTGTCAAGACGCTTGCGGAACGCAAGGCGCTCAAGGAAAAGCAGCGCAAACGCCGCGCCATCGAAAAACTGATCGAATTCATGACTGGCGATGTATGCAAAACGCCCAAACGCGGAACGCTTTATCTGCTCATGGCATGCAAAGGTATGGGATCGGTATGCGGCAGCCGCTTCGACTATATCACAAAGACAACGGTCAATCCGACAGGACTTCCGGGATCAGTCACCAGCATCGTCGCACTCAAGGAACGAGCCGATATCGACACGCTGATCTGGAAACGGGTGCTTGAAAACATCGTCAATGAACTCAACAATGGCCAATCCGGCTCGGCCGAACCGTGTTGGGAATCCGCTGAACTTCTGAGCGAACTCACCGGATTCAATCTGGATTCCGCATTCGAAGATGCCGTCAAAGAGCTGCCCGACCCGAAAGCCTGGGAGGCTCTGGAAAAATCCGAAAAAGAAAACTCCAGAGAGGCCGCATAATATGAATTGCCACATCATCATCCGCAGAAAAAATTCCTCAATCTCAATCAGAGGAAAATTCGAAGAACTGAAACAATTTCTGCCGCTGAAATGCAGCACGTTCCCGGAACATTTCACGTTCCGGGACAATGCAAAACGCATGATCGAAGTGTCTTTGACGCCGGACACTCCAACCGGCGCAAAAATCGGAATCAACCTCGCCAAGCAGTATCTCGCCGATCTTTCAAGGCAAGCACCCGGCGAGGATATCCACATCGGCAGGAAGGAACTCACAAAAATCATCCGCGAATTACAACAGGCCGGGGACTCGGTATGACTCTCCCTGCTGAATTCACCTTGAAAACGCCGGAACGCGCCCCGGAAACGGGGACGCTCCGGCGTTTCTTTTCTGCGAAAGGTGAACTCAACAAAACAATCAGGAGGTGCAAAATGGCAAAAGACATCAATGAAATGACAATGCAGGAAATCTGCGACCGGGCACTCGAATTGGGATTCAAACTCCGCAGCGGCAAAAACAAGACGCAGTTCTATCACTGGAACTATTCGCAGGAATGCAAAGCCTGCGAGTATGTGAAGGAACACGATCCGGAATTGGCCGAACCTGAAACGGACACTGATTTTCCAGACGATGCGGCATGAGGTGAATACATGCGCGACATCTATCAGGAAGTCACAAACAGAATCATAGCGGAACTGGAAAAAGGCGTCATTCCATGGCATTGTTCGTGGCGGCCGGAAGCATGGCGTCATCGGAACATGCTCAGCGGCAGGCACTACCGCGGAATCAACGCGATTCTGCTCAACAATCTGCCGTATGCCTCGCCGTTCTGGATGACGCCGAGACAGCTTCAGCAACTGGGAGGCACGCTCAAAACTGACGCACATGGCACAAATGTCGTATTCTGGACGCTGTTCGAAAAAGATGCCTCGACGAAAATCCCCGTACTGCGTTATTACAGAATTTTCAACCTTGAGGAAACGGAGGGCGTTCCGGCCGGAAAAGTGCCGCTGCTTCCAGACAAAAGATCGATTGGATTCAATCCGATTGACGCCGCCGAAGAAATCATAGCCGGGTATCTTGACGGTCCTCCCGTCATTCATGGCGGAGACAGTGCTTACTACATCCCGTCTGGCGACGAAATCCATATGCCCAAACGGATTCACTTCGAAAACGAGGAAGAATACTATTCGACCTTGTTTCATGAGCAGACACATTCAACCGGACACAAATCGCGGCTGAACCGTCCTGGCATGGACAACATCAGTTTCGGCAGCGGCACATATTCGAAGGAGGAATTGATCGCAGAAATGGGCGCCGCGTTTCTGTGTGCTCAATGCGGAATCGAAAACGTGACGATCAAAAATTCAGGAGCCTACATTCAAAACTGGCTGGAACACCTGAAAAATGACAAAAAACTTGTGATCCAGGCCGCACAGAAAGCTCAAAAAGCTGCCGATTATATTCTGAAACCGGCACA
>CAZHPP010000025.1:13224-15620 GCA_964534535.1 uncultured Victivallales bacterium
TCCAGGCCGCACAGAAAGCTCAAAAAGCTGCCGATTATATTCTGAAACCGGCACACCACATGGAGATTGCAGCATGAAACACCTCAAAAGACATCCATCAGAAATTCTGCGGAAACTTTTCAACTGCATGAACGACCCGCATTACGCCTATATCAGTGGAGAAACTCTGCCATATTCCGACATTTGAAGAACACTTTGTGGTCAGTCATACCTGCGAACAGAACGGGGATATCATGCGTGATCCGGAAATGGAGTTTGTCCTCAAGGACGGCAAATATTATCCGATCACATACCGGCAGGACAATCTCGGAATCATGCAGGAAGTTCTGGAATACCGGGATTCCGACAGGACACCGGTACGCTGCAAGCCAAAACTTCAGCGCGATCTTGTGGAATTTGCCAATATGTGGATGCAAAACATCAACGAACAGCAGCATTTGGGAATAAAAGCATGAAAACTTATCAGGAATGGGTGCAAGGAAATCTGCATCTGGACAATTTTCTGACTTCCGGAGATGAAGTCGATGAAGCAATGGTCAATTATTTTCGCAATTCATGCCAGCTGCGAACCATAAAATACGACCTGATTCAACTCGGCAAGCCTTATGAACATTACCGCAATGAAAAGCGGAAAATCCAAGGTGCATACGCAACACTGAAACTGACAGCCGGGAAATGGTTCTATGCCGGAGTATGCTTCAAGGGAGAATCAATCCCGGCACGGCAGAACATCTTCGTCATTCTGGAATCACAGAATAGCGACATGGGATTCCGATACTACCGGAATGTCTGCAATCCTGATATCTGGTATCTGACTGACCGTTCAGGACAATGGAGCAGTCTGTGCATGGACGGCAATCCCGACGGACCGCTTCGCGCCGGAATACGTATTCATATTATGAATGAACTTCATCTGGAAATTTCACAGGAAACCACCAATGGATGGAAAGCCTGAAATATTACACTCCGCAGAATGCACAAATATTTCACCGTATATGCCTCTGACAATCGCGCGGTACTCCGCGCGCTTGCCGGCCTTTATGTTTTGTCCCCGCCGAGGGCGAAGGACAAAACATTGGAGGTCAACATGACAGATAAAAACGAAAAAATTCTCTATCGCGTCAAAGGCAGCAGACTCCTTTTCATCGTCAAAAACGTATGGAGGACGCTGTGGTATGCCATAGGTGTTCTGCTCTGTGTCGGATTGGGAACACTGGCTGTCGGCGGCATAACTGGAATAATCTTCAACAACGGTAAAATGAATTCGACCATCGTCGAAATCGGTATCCTTCTGATTCCAATTCTGATCGCACTGCGGATTCTGCACATAGTCCTGCTGCGGAAGAATCAGTTCTATACCATAACCGGTGAAGGCGTTGTCAGCGAAGGCGGTGTATTGACACGGTTCAGTCATACGCTCAAATTCGATGAAATTCAAAGCGTCAGCTGCACCCAGACTCTTGTTCAACAGATTCTGGGATGCGGAAACATTGTCATCAGTTCAGCTGCAGCGTTTCGTGCCGGGATGGTGCTGAACGATGTCGATCATGTCCGGGAAATCTATCAGGCCATCAACAGAATCCGCTGAAAAATACTGTACCTAGAGATAAATCATCTTCAAACCAAGTCTTTCGGCCAGACGGCATGTCTGTGCCGCTCCGCCCCATGTATGATGGACAAAGCAGACTGCGACTGAAGCATTGTCAATCAAAAATTTGTTGCGGACGGCGATTGCAGACTTGAAGTAATAATTTTCCAACCCTTCTGGATAAATTACCTCATCAAAATATTGCCGGTTCTGAATCGAAAAACTTAAATACGGAATCACCAGAAAATTTTTAAGCGCCGGGAACTCAGGCTTCAAATCGTACACAATACAGGAACACAACCTGTCAAATGCCCCCATTCCCCCGTTCAAAAAATCAGTATACCCCAAATCAATCAACATCCGAACAGCATTTTCGACAGGCTGTCGCATCATATACAATCCATCACGATGGCCAATAAAAGTTGCAGTTGTTTCTTTTTTCACGATACTCCTTTTGCCGCAAAAAAAGAGCGGCAAGCCCAACTTGCCGTGTACAGAGGCTTACCACAGCCCTTTACTTCGACAAGCGGGCTGCCGCAAAGTATGATGGAACAATACAATGCGACATCCCAAATGTCCGCCAAGTAAATAAAAAGTGGTAATTCCTGTACAGGCGAAACACCGGATAGCCGGTATCATATAGTTGTAACTATCGTTATTCCTATTTCATAAAATCTCCATTGGAAAACAAAAATCCCATATTGAAATATTTCGGATTAATATATCATGGAGCCGCAAAAACGCAAACGTCAAACTCAAGTTTAACTTTCTTCCGGTTCGACCCGCATTCCGCCCGCCCCCGGAAACG
>CAZHPP010000026.1:0-15582 GCA_964534535.1 uncultured Victivallales bacterium
CTTGTACTGCGGATTGTTCGCCTCCACGCAGGAGGCGATCCAGTCCTCCGGAAAATGTCCTTCCGGACCGAACGAACCTTTCGTCATGCGGTCAATTCCGCCGCCGCCGAGGTAGGCCCGCCAGACGCGGTTTGCCTGAAACTGAACTGGAACCATAAAAAAACTTTCGTTTTTTCAGAACGACTCTTGCTTTTTTGATTTCTTTGTATTATAGTATAACACATAAATGAAAAAAAACAAGGGGAAATCCATGAAAAAGAACAATATTTTCTCCGACGGGATCGAAACTCTGCTTGAGTGGAAGCGTTCGTGGACGAACCACACCGGATGGTTCCTCTGGCAGGAAATCAGGATGAATGTGCGGGAGGAGTTCCGCGCCCGCGGGCTCGACCCGGACGACGGGAAACTTCAGGGGGACATTCTCTGCGAGGGGCTGAAGCGGCTTCCGCTTTCCATCCCGCGCGGGAGCGCGCTCGCCGGCACGCAGGACGATGCGTTTTCGCCGAGCTATGCGCTGATCAATCCGGCGTTCCAGGTGGAGACCTTCGCCGGATACTGCGACCCCGTGGCGATCTATGACGACATCAGACCCTCGAAGGAGATTTCCGCCGAACGCATTGCGCATGTGCGCGGCTATTATTCAAACACGAAATTCGTGCGCGAACTCAGCAAAGTCTATGAAAAGACGGGCGCCATGACGCAGGAAGTGGCCTTCTTCGTGGAACCCGTGACGGGACACATCATTCCGGACCTGCGGCCCGTGCTTGCAAAGGGAATCCGCGGGCTCGGATCCGTTCCGGAAGCGGACTTCATCCGGCGCGCCATGGAAGGCGCCGTGATCCTGGCGCACCGCTATGCGGAACTTGCGGAAAAACTTTGTTCCGAACGCGCCGGAGACCCCGCCGAATGCGATCGCCTGAAGCGGATTGCGGAAAACTGCCGCCGCGTGCCGGAATCCGGGGCGCAGAACCTGCATCAGGCGCTTCAGAGCGCCGCGCTGATGTGGCAGTGCATGTGCCTGGAACAGGCGCCGAACCCCTATGCCTTCTCCGTGGGCAACCTCGACCGGATGCTGGAGCCGTATCTCAAGGATACCCCCGCGGACGAGGCCGCCGCGCTCGTCCGGCATTTCCTTGCGTTCCTCATGGTGGGACGCCGCTGCTGGGCCATTTCCCAGAACATCATGGTCGGCGGCCGCGACGAAAAGGGCAATGATTTGTCCTGCCGAATGACACAAATCGTGCTGGATGCGTTCTTCCTTTCGAACAATCCTCAGCCGGCTCTTTCCGTCAAGGTGCATTCCGGCACGCCGGAAAAACTTTACCGTTCGCTCGGAAGGTTCTTCTTCACGCCCGGCCATTCCACGCCTTCGCTCTTCAACGACGACATGATGTTCCGGATTCTGGAAGGCAAGGGGATCGCCGAGGCGGACCGGAAGGACTATTCGATCGCGGGCTGCCAGGAGCCGCTCATCATGGGCAAAGAGAGCGGAAACACCACCAACAGCTGGCTGAACCTCGGAAAGGTCCTCGAACTCACGCTCCATGACGGAAAGTCCGCGATTTCAGGGAAAAAGCTGGGGCTCGGCTGGAAGGAACTCGGATATGATTCCTGCGATGCCGTGCTCGACGACCTGGAAACGGCTTTCCTGCGCGAACTCGACTTCATCCTGAAGAACATGGAGCAGGCCGCCAACGGATGCACCCGCGCGATCGCGCATCAGGGGGCGCCGTTCACGTCGTCCCTGATGGGCGGACTCGAAACTGGCCGGGATGTCCGCGACGAAACGAATCCCGGCTGCCGCTACCGCGCGAGCGGGTGTCTGGTGCACGGGCTGAGCGTGGCCGCGGATTCCATTCTGGCCGTCCGCAATTACCGCAGATTCAGGATCGGGACTTCCGAAGAACTGCTTTCCGCCCTGAAGAACAATTTCAAGGATGCTGATAAGATTGCCCAGTTCCTGCGGAACCAGCCCAAGTACGGCTGCAATCTCGACGAGCCCGATTTGATCGCCGTGCGTCTGCAGAAGGATGTCTGCGGGCGGATTGCGAAACTGCGGAATCCCTCCGGCGCGCCGTTCCTTTCCGACTTTTCGACTCCGAGCACGCACCTGCTTTACGGGTATCATGTGGGGGCGACTCCCGACGGGCGCATGGCGCGGACTTCGCTGGGATACGGGATCGACCCGCGTCCCGAAGCCGAGATCGGAGGATATCGGAACCGGCTCCTTTCCGAGCGGAAACTTGATTATTCGCTGTTCAACGGCGGATATGCTTCGCATCTGGGGCTTTCCCCGGAGCTTTTCCGTCAATGTTCCGGCACGCCGGCAAAGATGAAATGCTTCGAGACGCGCGTGATCAGATCTCTGTTCCGTTTTATGGAAACTTCCTTGAAAAACGCGCCGTACTATGTATATTTCAACATTGATTCCGCAGTCAGTCTCCGGAAGGTCCTGGCCGACCCGAAGAAGTACGCTCCGACCGGGATTTACATCATGCGGATTCATGGAACGTTCGTCAATTTTCTGGATCTTTCTCCGGCGATCCAGCAGGATATCATCAAACGGCTGGAGCCGGAAGAACAGCCGATCGGAGCCTGAACGGTCATGCAGCTGACGGAAAAAATCCACTCGCAGCTTTTCACGGAAATCCTGGAAGGGCGATGGGCGCCGGGGGCGCGCTTCCCCACGGAACTGGAGACTTCGGCGCGCTTCCGTGCGAGCCGCGTCACGGTCCGCCGCGCCTATGCGGAACTCGAAAATTCCGGGATCATTCTCCGAAGAAAACATCTTGGAACAATCGTAAGTTCCAGCTATGCGGGCGCGACCGGGCCGATCAAGGTGATTGCCGCGATCATGCCGCTTTCTGATACCTTTTCCCGCGTATTCCTGGAAACGCTGTGCGCCGAGGCGTCCGACCAGAACGTCTCGGTCGTCATTGAGCCGGGCGCGGACGACGGCGCCGAGCTTTCCCGGCGCGTGGCGCGCCTCGCCTCCAACGGAATCCGGAACATGATCATCTGGGCCGTGGACAGGTCGTTCGACCGCAGTCTGTTCCAGCGGCTCCGCATCCTGGGCGTGAATCTGGTCTTCTTCGACCGGATCCAGCCGGGCGACGGCTTTGCCGATTTCGTCGGACTGGACAACGGCGATGCGCTCCGCACGCTGGTGGGGGACGCCGCCTCCCGCGGGGTCCGGAATCTTGTCTTCGGAGACATTCCGAATGCCGGATTCGATTCCAACCTTGAGCGCCGGAATGCGTTCGTCCGCGAATGCGAGAGCCGTTCGCTCGACTACAGCTTCTTCAATTTTCCGCGGAACGGCGTGACGGAACCCGGATTCCTCCGCGGCTGCTGTTCGTTCTTTGAAAATGTGCTCCGTTCCGGGCCTGCGGCTCTGGTCTGCGTGAACGATTCCGTGGCCATGACTGCCGCCGGATGCGTGCCGCCGTCCTGTCTCATCTACAGCATCGACGGCACCGAGCAGGCGCTTGCCCGCGGGATTGTTTCCTATTCCCAGCCCATGCGCGCCATGGCCAGGGCCTGCATGGACTCCCTCAGCGAACAGCGGCGGAAGGGGAAACACTGGAAAGCCTCCAGATCTCTGTTCCGGGGAGAACTCCTGAAAAAATGATTCTCTTCAATTCCGGCTTCAGCGATGATTTCGACGGCCCCGGAACGAGGCTCGTCTTCTATCTGAAGGGCTGCAATTTCCGCTGTGCCTGGTGCGCCTCGCCGGAAAGCATCAGCCCCGTTCCCGAACTCCTCTATACGCGCGAACGCAGCGCGGACCGTTCCGGCGCGAGCTGCCCGAAGCATGCGCTCAGCCCGGCCGGCGTGCTTGACCGTTCGGTCTGCCGCGGCTGCGGTACGTTCGACTGCGTGAGAATCTGGCACAACCCTGCCTTCGAGCTCGCGGGGGAAACCGTCACGCCGGAGGAAATCCTGCGCCGGGTCCTTGAGGCGAGCGGCATGATTTCCGGCGTGACCTTCGGCGGAGGCGAACCGACTCTCCAATCCGCCGAACTTCTGGAAACCTGCCGTCTGCTGAGACGGAACAGATTCCACGTTGCGCTTGAAAGCAACGCGTCCACGCCCCATTACAGGGAATTCGCCGGGAAGGTCGATCTGCTGTTTTCCGACCTCAAGACACTGGATCCGGAGAAGGGGCGGCGTCTGATGAATGCCGATCTTTCCCTCGTCGCGGAAAATCTGCGTTTCGCCGCGGCGAACCAGAAAAACTTCCGCGTGAGGATCCCCGTCGTTTCCGGCCTGAACGATGATCCGGAATCGCAGCGGGAGCTTCTCCCGTTCCTCCTTGAACTGAAAAAACTCCGGAAGAATGGAATTCTGGAAGTGGAACTCCTGCGTCAGCACCATCTGGGAGAGCCCAAATACCGCGCGCTCGGGATTCCATACCCGCTTGCCGGGACGCTTCTTCCGGACAAATCGGTTCTGGCCGGATTTTCAGAACTGCTGAACAGAAGCGGCATTTCCGCCGCACTCTTTGGATAAGGAACTCTGTCTATGCCGATTACACTGGGAATCGATCTCGGAACCACAAAGTGCGCGGCCGTCCTGTGCGGAGGCGAAAAGCAGTTCCTGCTGGACGCCCGCAGCGTCACGCACGAAGCCGCTCTGCCCTGCGCGGAGGAAGACGCAGCGGAACAGTCTCCGGAAAAAATCCTCGCCGCCGCGGAAAAGGCTGTCCTGCTTCTTCCCCAGGAACAGCGGAAGCTCGTTTCCGCCGTCGGGGTCACGGGACAGATGCATTCCGTGCTCGGATGGAATAAAACCCGTATTTTCCCGCTCGTCACATGGCAGGACCGCCGCTGCGGAAATTCCGGAGCGCTTGCGGAGTTCTGCCGCCGTTCCGGACGCCGCCTATATGACGGATTCGGCGCCGCCACGCTGGCAAGGCTCGGTTCGGAAACGGATTCGTGGAAGCACGCTTCCACGATCATGGACTTCCTGGTATGCCGGCTCACGGGCGCCGATGCTCCGTGCACAGACCCGGCCGATGCCGCTTCCTGGGGGATTTACGACTTCAAAACCGGGGATTGGGACATGGCGGCGGCGGATTCCCTGGAGATTCCGCACCGGCTTCTGCCGGAAATCCGCCCGGGGGGCTCCGTCGCCGGAACGCTTTCAAAATTTTCGGCGGAATGGCTCGGCCTGCCTGCCGGAATTCCCGTGTTCACGGCGACCGGGGACAATCAGGCTTCCATTCTGGGAACCGGTTCTGACTGGGGGAAAGAACTTTATCTGACGCTCGGCACGGGCGCCCAGCTTTCGGCGGTCGTTTCACCGAAGGAGGCCGCTATGATTTCCGGGGCAGGGGGACGGCTTGAACTCCGTCCGTATTTCGGCGGACGCCTCCTTGCGGTATCCGCCTGTCTCTGCGGCGGACGCGCCTTCTCCTGGATCGGGGAGACGGTCCGGAACTGGCTCGCGGACCTGAATCTTCCCGTCCCGGAACTTCCCGGACTCCTGGACCGGATCGACGAACTGGGAATGAACTCTTCCGCGGATTCCGGACTCCGCACCGTTCCGAGCTTTCTCGGCGAGCGCGGCGAAGATTCCCTCCGCGGCGAAATCTGCGGAATCACGCTCGAAAATTTCACGCTCGGAAATCTGGCCGCCTCCGCGGCGGAAGGAATCCTCCGCAACCTGAAGGAGCCGTTCCCGGAAGCGGTGCTGGATTCGCGGACGACCCTGCTCGGGAGCGGCAACGGACTCCGCCGCGTACAGTGCATTCAGCGTGCCGTGCGGAACCTGTTCCCGCAGAAGCTCGTCCTGACCGAAAGCCGGGAGGAAGCCGCCTGCGGCGCGGCCCGCCTGACAAAAGCATTTCAAAAATGAATTTCCCGCGTGATAACGTCCTTCTCAATTTGTCGTCCGGACAAAGAAAAACGGAGTCTGAGACGCTTAAAAATCTGAACTGCCTTCATCTGATTTCCGCCGCATCGCGTTGACACATTCGAAATCGGTCGCCCTCCATCCGGTTAAGTTGGAAAATTACAATATGGTTACTTGTAAAACAAGATAGTGTGCCAATGTGAAAATCCCGTTTTTTCAGGATTTTTTCATTTTACCTCTTGACAAAACGTGAGAGATGTTGTATAATCAATATGCCGATATAAATAAATATATATCGCAAGAGAAGCTGAAACCATCGGACGGACATGAACAGCAGAAAGATAGTGGACATCCTCAAAAAACGTATATTGAACGGGACATACCCGTTCGGTTCGCGCATGCCAGGAGGACGTGTCATTGCCGCAGAACTCGGCGCAAGTTATCTGACCGTCTACAAGGCTCTCTGCGAACTTGAAAGAAACGGCTATGCCGAATGCCGCGGATGTGTCGGATTCTTTCCATGCTATGCGGCTGAAATGACACTGCCGGAAATCAGGGAAGTCAACCTTGTGGCTCCCAACGGCGAAAAGGAAGCCGTGTCCCGATTCATCAGGGAAGGGGTCCGCGTGTTTGAGAAGGCAGGCTGGAAAGTCAACATTCTTCTGCCGGAAGGAGCTCTTTCAAAAAGCCGTCTTATTCTGAATAAGCCCGGTGTTTTCTCTGTGCTTTACGGTTTTTCCCCGTATTTCAACGATTTTCACGCCGTGCTTCGCCATCTCCAGAAGCGGGTGGTGATTGTGGGAGAAAGCATGGACAACGGCTTTACGGGGATCGTTGACGATATTTCATATGTCATGCGGATGCTCGTGGAACATTTTCAGAAACAGGGCCGTTTCAAGACAGCGATCATCTGCTGCAATACGAAAAGCTACATTGACAATATGCGCATCGGAGCATGGAGAAACCTCATGATGCGCGCCGGGCATGACTATCATTGGTGTTCGGAACATGCAGTGGAACTTAACTTCAACTATCCGGAAATGGATCTTATCGGGGAACTCAGAAAGAATTTCGAGAGGATGCTGCATTCGGGGATTCTTGCCGGAATTGATTCGATCATCATTCCTTGGAGTCCTCACGCGAATGAGTTCAGACTTTTCTGCGGGCGGAACGGGATCAGGATACCGGACGACATTGCTCTTGCATCAATCGGAGATCTGTCTATTTCGGCCGACGCGGGGATCACGAGCATGCGTTCGAATCTTCCAGAGATCATGGATACGGCTCTTTCAATCGCAGAGGAATGGCGGAGAGGCGGAAGGCATATCGGCACCGTTTTTCTCAGCCAGCCGGAAATTGTCATAAGGAAAAGCACAATGTGCAGTACCCCTAAAAAACAGAAGGGAAACGGTTAAAATGGGAAAACGAAGTTCGGAATTTTTTACACTGATAGAGCTTCTGGTGGTAATAGCGATCATCGCGATCCTTGCCGGCATGCTTCTGCCGGCTCTGAACAGGGCCAGGGAAAAGGCGCGGGCTTCCCTCTGCGTTTCGAACTTCAAACAGTATGCAGGGGGAAATGCAATGTACGCCAATGACAATGACGATTATGTGTCGCAGATCAACACTTACAATTTTACCATGGATCCATATACGTCCGCGCAGTTTACCGAGAGCGTCAGGACCTGGCAGAAAGGCGAACGGGGCAACGGGCTGGGACTTCTCGCGTGGCTGGGATACCTTCCGAAGCCACCGGGAACGACAATCCACGACGGAAAGAAACTTCCTGAAATGTTTTACTGTCCCTCCGTGGTCCTGCTGAAGCCTGCCTTCTGGAAGACATATCCGAATCCGCAGGTGTACACGACGACCCAATATATTGGCGGGCTGACGAGGGGGGCTGCATATACGAATCCGAAGGGTCGGCGCGACCGTCTTACGCGCAATCCGCGGTGTCTTCTCGCGTGGGATTCCGATCCTGCCCACAGCGGGCTGACCACGGCGCAGTTCCTTGACGGGCATGTGAACCAGGTGAAACGAAATGAAACATATTATGCGAGCGGCCTTTACGCCCGTTCCTATGAAGGGAACTGAACGATGATTTTTCCTGGGAAAGGTATTTCCGTCTGGCTGATGACCGATCTTGAGGGAGTCGCAGGAGTCCTCGATTTTGAAAACTACTGCATGCGTGGAGCGCCTCGCTTTGAATGCGCCAACCGTCTGCTGACCGCAGAGGTCAATGCGGCTGTGCGCGGATTCCTCAGGGGAGGCGCCGCATGCGTTACGGTTGTGGACGGGCACGGTCCCGGCGGAATTGACCCGGAATCATTGGAGCCTCCTGCATTGATTCAGAGGTTCTGGCCGAAAGGACCGTATCCGCTCGGGGTTACGCCCGAATATTCCGTGATGGCCTTTGTCGGTCAGCATGCCAAGGCTGGAACTTCATTCAGCCATCTTGCGCATACGGGATCATTTTCCGTGCTTGACTATTCGATCAACGGCGTTTCGATCGGCGAGTACGGACAGGTGGCGCTGTGCGCGATGGAACTGGGGGTGCCGACGATTTTTGCAGCCGGAGAGGAAGCTCTGCGGGGTGAAGTCGAATCGCTGACTCCGGGAGTCGTGTTCTGTCCGGTCAAACGCGGACTGGTGGAGGGATCGGGGGCCTGCCTGCCTGAAAAAGAATATTCCCGTTCGAAACTGGCCGCTGTTCACCTGAATCCGGCCGATGCCTGCAAAGCTGTTGAAAGCGGGGCGGAAGAGGCAATGCGGAAATGGCTGAAATCGCCGGAACAGTTCAAACGTCCGGAGATACATCCGCCATACAGTGTTGTTCAGAAACTGCGGCCTGCCGCTTCCGGCGGGCGCGGGGAGGAATGGCGCGGATTCGGGGAAAAAAGCATTGCGTCCGTCTTTAACAATCTTCATAAAGTCGGATGAATTCCTTCGGGGGGAGGGAAGAGGAAAAACGTCATGAAGACAAAGAAAATATTGTCAGCTGTCCTGGTTATCGCCGGGATGATTCTTTCTGCCGGCGGACCATCTCCGAAAGAATGTTTCGAGCAGGCTCAGAAATCGGAAGCCGTCAGGCGGGTGTACCCGGGAGGCGTTCCGCATACCGACCGCACGGGGAACAGGCGCACTTCGTACGATCCCGAAAAATCGTTTTTCCCGATCGGGATGTGGGGAGTCCCGGTGCATACGCCGGGAGGAGAATATGACTGGAACAAGCTCAGGGATCTTCACATCAACACGGTTTGGCCCTATGGCTCGTCGGCGAAGCCGTGGCGCAAGATCCTTGATCTGGCGGGTTCTTTCGGATTCCAGGTTATATTCATGGGAGCTCTTCCCGAAAAGGGAATGGCTGAAATCGCAGGGCATCCGAATCTTTTGGGCAATGTGTGGATGGATGAGCCGACCGGCCGTCTTGAGGAACCAGGCCGCATGGACAGGCTGATGGGGGAATTCCTGAAGTACAAGACAAAGGCGAATGCGGCCGTTCCGTCCATGGCCGTCTTTGTGAACAATGCGCCGTGGATTCAGCCGCCCGCCACGGAATGGTTCGTCAAATGGAACAATTCCGGTGATGTCGCCTGTCAGGACAATTATCCGATTCTTCTTTCGCCCGCCAACACCCATACTCTTGCGAAGGCCCCGCAGGGGCTTGTTCAGACGGTGCTGATGAGCGCCCTCTCCAATCCTGAACCGAAACCGGTCTGGTTCGTCGCCGGGACGTTCGATCAGGCTCCGCACGGAAAAAACGACCCGTTCCCGTTCCGTTTCGCCACGCCGAAACAGCTTCGCGCCCAGATATATGCGGCAATCGTGCACGGGGCGACCGGGATACATTATTTCATCTGGGACAGCTATATTTCGCGTGAAGCCTCGATTTACGGAATTTCGCCCTCTCCTCGGAGAATCCCTCAGACGCCGCTGAAGGTTTGCCCTCCGGCATCGGCGGTCCGCCGCGCCGGGATGCGTTCGCTGTGGGAGACTGCCTCAGCAGTGAATCAGGAACTTGAGAAACTGACTCCTTCGCTGCTGAGCCCTGATTTTTCCGCCGCCGAACTTTCATGGTCTCTCTATGCGTGTCCTGTTTCAGGCATGTTCATCACGGAAAATCCGGTCAGGGCAATGTTGAAAAAAGTGCCGGGAGCCCCTTTGGAAGCCATGCTGATCAGTGTAAATCTTGACGCTGCTTCGTTCGACGCCGTTTTCCGGTTCGACCGGGAAATTTCCGAAGGCGAAATTCTTTTTGACAGTTCTCACGTTCCTCTCGAACTCGACCGGGACAGGCGCGGATTCATGCTCCGGTACGACCCGTTCGATTCCCATGAGATTCGTCTGAAGTTTGTTGAAAATTCGAAGATCGTTCCGGTCGGCAGCGGAATTCCTGAAATTATTCCCATGCCTGTTTCCTCAGCCACGCTCCATAAGGTCGGAGCCGTTGCAGCCAGACGACTTGACAATATCGTCACACAGCGGTCGGTGATAAGCCAGCCGATCGTCAAGGGAAAGACAGCCTGGTCTGTGCAATGGAACAAATGCATCTATCCCGGGGCAAAGGAAGGGCTGGAATATGACTTTTATATCCGCGCAGCCATTGACAATTCCGCATCGGGCCCGCTCTTCCATGCCGGATGGTGGAAGACCGATGAAAAACGCGAAATCGTCGGCCGCACCGTCAAAAGCAGTGAATTCATCCCCGGCGAATATACATGGATCAAGATCGGCGCGTTCCCATTTCCGAAGAATTCCGAACGCTGCGTGCCCTATGTCGCACCGTCAAAGGATTCGGATTCATCCGGCTACCGGATAGAATCGGCCGAACTGCGCCGTTCCCAAACGAAAATGCGCCCCTGATCTATCCCAATGTGAAAAAATCACGGACGGCTGAGACAGCCTTTTCGTCGGTTATGCAGAAGCGTGAAAAAGAACATTCCCCCGCAGAATTGTCTGCGCAAGGCGGAATGCTCTGTCCGACGGCATCCTGCAGGACAAAAGGAAAAAACGCCACTTGAAAGCTCCGTTTTTTGTGATACAGTAACAGATTTATTCGCAAAAGGAGAGCTTAATGTTTCAGGTTTCAGAAATACACCGCAGGAAGACAATCCTTCTGATTTTCGGCACGATTCTGTTCTTTTTCACCAGCATGAGCAAGATCCTTGTGCCGGGACCGATCTTCAACAGCCTTCAGATGGATCTTTCCATGAGCGCGGCGGCGATTTCGCTGGTGGCCGCGTTCTACATGTATTCCTATGCGTTCAGCCAGTTCATGCTGGGAATCTTCTCTGACCGGTACGGCGGGGCGCGTCTGCTGCTGATCGGCGGCTCCTGTTTTGCGGTCGGACAGCTCATCTTCCCGGAACTTTCTTCCGCCTGGAGCATGTGTGCGGCGCGCGCGCTCACGGCATTCGGCGCCGGAATCGTGTTCCTGGCCGTTGCAAAACTGGTGGCCGACCTGTACCCGGTCCGGTTCGCGTTCGTGCTTGGAATCGTGCTGATGTTCGGGTATCTCGGCCCCGTGACCGGCGTGCTCCCGATGACCTGGCTCGTGAAGGAATTTGGCTGGCGGACCGCCATGCGGATTCCGGCGTTCTGCTCCGCCGCCGTCATGCTGCCGATTTTCTTCTTCCTCCGCGGAACCATCCGCCGCACTCTGCCGGGAAACGCCTTCCAGTCGATCGGACACTTTCTGCATTCCCGGGACAGCTGGCTGCTCTTCCTCGGGTGTTCTCTGTTCTTCGGCACTTACTATTCTCTTCTGACGATCGCCGGACAGAAATGTCTGCAGGACTTTGCGCATTTCACGCCGCTTGCCGCCTCAATCTGGATCACGCTGATGGCGCTGATGGTGGCCGGAGGCAACGTGGTTTCCAGTTTCATTCTGAAACTTCTGGGCGGACGCCGGAAACTGTTCCTGCTGTTTTCTTCGGGCATCCTGATTCTGGGATCTGTGCTGGGATTCGCTGCGTTCCAGTGGAATCTTGGCGGCGCATGGGTGGTGGCTTCCTTCCTGCTGATCACGGTCCCTGCGGGATCCTTCGCCGTCTACGGAACGATTGCCAAGGAACTGAACCCAGGCTATGTCGGGCTTTCCATTTCCCTGCTGAACTTCTGGGCGTTCGTGACGATCGCCATCGTGGGAAATATCGCCGGAGTCATCATGCATGCCTATGAAAAGATGGCGAAGCGGACTGCCGACGCGCTGGTATATCCGCCGGAAGCCTACCGCAGCATGTTCCTCTTCTTTTCCATCATTGCCGTGCTGAATCTCTGCTGCATGGCGAGCCTCCGGGAAACGGGTCAAAAATAATTTATTCCGCTGTTCCATTCCAGTTGAAATTCAGAGGATATGTGCTATTGTTACGCTATAAAATCCTCTGGAGCTGAACCATGGTAATTCACTGTCAGGAATGCGGCGCGGAAAACGAGGTGGGGAATCTCTTCTGCCGCGAATGCGGAGTCAAGCTTGAAATCAGTGCGGACGACCCGGATCTCCAGCCGAGAATCAGAATATGGCACCCGAAAATGCCCCGAGTACGCACCCTGGTCTTTTTCGGCATCCTTTTCCTCCTTTATCTCTATGTCTTCTGGCCGGTCAGCCAGCCTTCCATTCAGGACTATGGAATCAGCGACATCGATTCCGCCCAGGGGAAACTCTGGGAAATCATGGGAACCCCCGACGGCACAGTCCATGAAATCGAAATCACGGAAACGGATTTTGCCATCCTCCTGACCGCCCTTCGCCCCGACATGCCCGCTTCCAGACCGGGACGCGGACGCGAACACGCCGCTCCGGGGGAAAAAGAGGAGGAAGGCTTTGTGAAGAAACGCGGCATGCTTTCCAGGACGGGGAGAACGATTTCATCCACCCGCGCCATCCAGATGGATATGATCTCCGATGAGCCGAAGCCTGCCGCGCCTCCCCCGGTCCGGCAGACTCCGGAGGAAAAGCCCGCGGCCAAAGTCCGCGACATCGAATCGCTCCGCTTTGCAAAGCCTCCGGAAGGCTACGGCGTCGGAGTCCGGTTCCGGCCCGGCGTCATTTCCGTCACCATGCGCCGGTATCTCTGGGGATTCCTGCCGCTCCGGTATACGATCAATCTCCGGGATCAGCCTCCGTTCGAGGTCATTTCGTCCCGCATCGGGAATTTTCCCTGCGTCATTGACAGTCTGGACGACCTTGTCTACTCCAGATTTTCCGAAATGGCCGATTCCAAGGCCCTTTCTCAGCTGCTGGAAAAAGTCGAGAAAATCGGTCTGCGGACCGGAAAAATGGATATTACAACAAAAAAATGAAACTTCCCGTTCCCATGGATGAAATCGCTGAGGAGTATCCTTTCCGCCCGAACTACATCATGACCGGCGGCGGACTCCGCATGCATTATGTCGACGAAGGGCAGGGCAGTGTGATTCTGTTCCTTCACGCCTGCCCGATGTGGTCCTTCTTCTTCCGCCGCCTGATCCGCGCGCTTTCCGGAAAATACCGCGTTGTGGCGCCCGACCACGTCGGCTACGGCCTTTCCGACAAGCCCGGAGACTATGACTACCGGCTCGACAGCCATGTCGACAACCTGGAACGTCTGGTCGAACAGCTCGGAATCCGGAAAATGACTCTCGTCATGCACGGCTGGGGCGCAACGATCGGATGCGCCTACGCGGTCCGTCATCCGGGGCGGATTGCAAACCTCATCGTGATGAACTCCATGGCGTTCACCGGATATTCCCTTCCTCTGCGCCTGAAATTCTACCGTGCCTGGCCATGGCTTGCCCGCCGTTTCTTCTTCTACCGCAACATGATGTTCTCCGGCATGGAAAAACTTTCCCGGAGCGTCCGCGCCGGCTACATGCTCCCCTATCAGAACGAACGCGACCGGATTGCCATCCTCAAGTTTATTTCCGAACTGCCGTGCCATCCGGAGGACAGGTCTTACGAGTCCATCGTCGGAATCGAACACGGTTTCCCGTTCCTCCGCGACTGTCCCACCTGCATCATCTGGGCGTCTGACGACTGGCTCTACCCGGAACGCTATCTCTGTGTCTGGCTCCGTTTCTGCCCGGGAGCAAAGGTGTTCCGCATCCCCGGAACAGGGCGCTATGTCGCCGAAGAGGCCCCGGACCAGCTCCTTTCCGCCGTTACCACCTTCCTTGATTCAGTGAAAGACAAAAAATGAAAAACACCCCTGTTCCCACCATCCAGCTCAGCATGAATTTCAACTCCACCGGCGAAAACCGCTTCAAAAGCCTTCTCGACGGCGCCGTCTTCAATCTCATGCTTGAAGTCAAGCTTCCCGCTGCAGATGCCGACCTCGATTCCGCTGCCGCGCGGCTCAAGCCTTTCCGCGACATCGCTGCGGCTTCCCAGATCCCCTGCGGACTCGCCTTCCTTGACGATTCCACCGCGTATCCGACTTTGAATCCCTGCGCGTTCGCTTCCGCTCTCTGCCCCGATTCCCGCGACAGCCATCTGATCTATGTCTCCGGCAATTCCGGCAGTCACGAAAGCATCGAGGGTCTTCTGGCGCAATGCCGTCTCGACGGATTCAAGAATATTGTCGCCGTTTCCGGAAAACCCGCGCAGAAACCCTCGCATCCGCTCGAAAGCACGCGCATCCTTGCCATCAACACGCTGGGAAAGGACCCCCTCTTCGCCGGATGCACCGTAAATCCGTTCAAATACAACATCACCGGCACCATGGCGCAGTATTTCAAACTCGTCCGGAAAATCAACTGCGGCGCCTCGTTCATCGTTTCCCAGTTCGGCTGGGATGCAAAAAAAATCCAGGAACTTGCCTGGCAGCTTGACCGCCGTTCCCTGACCCAGCCCATGCTTGCCCGCGCCCTCATGCTCACACCCGACGACGTCGAAAGCATCTGCGCCGGAAAAATCCCCGGAATCCGCTTCTCCGTCGACTTCCGGAATGCCCTCAAACGTGAAATGCAGCATTCCACGATCCAGTTTGAGGCGGCCCAGTGGCGCCGGCTCCAGCTCCATGCCGCCGGCGTGCGCTTCCTCGGCTGCACCGGACTCCAGATCGGCGGTCTTACGCGTCCCGAACAGGCCGAGATGGCACTCAAGCTTATCACAGAGTCCCTGAACGAGCTCAAAACCTTTGACGACTGGCTCGACGCCTACAGCGATTATTATTCCCGCATGGATATGGCGCCTTATCCGCACCGCTTCTATCTCTTTGACAATCTTCTTGCCCGTGATGCCGATTCCGCTCATGCAAAAAACAGCCGCAGGCGTGTTCCCCAGCCTTCGACCGGGGAGAAGTTCCGCTTCCGTCTTTCCAGATTCCTCTTCGGAAAGTCTTCCGGAACAGGGACAGCGGAACACCGTCTGTCGAAGCGGATTCTGGCCTCCTGCCGAGGCTGCGGGCACTGCCGTCTCGACCGCTGTGCCTATGTCTGCCCGGAACATTGTCCCCGCGGTTTTGCCGACGGTGTCTGCGGCGAGCCGGACGAGGCTGGAAACTGTCCGTTCAATGCGCAGGAATGCGTGTTTGCACGGCGGGTCCGGCTTGGACTTCATACGCAGGATTTTTATTCTCTGGAAGGGTCTCCGGTCGCGGCCGAAACCGACCTGAAATAGGTTCGTTCCCGCCCGAAGCATCATTCGGCTTCGGGCGGGTTCTCTTTTTCTTTCGACAGGTGGTTGATAAAAAATGAGCGCAAAAATGAGTTTTTTGCGCATGGGTGCAGGGCTCTTTGAGTCCTGCC
>CAZHPP010000027.1:0-15529 GCA_964534535.1 uncultured Victivallales bacterium
ACCATCATGTCGATCAGACAGCGCACCGTGAATGCGGCGAAGCGTTCGTCGTCGAGGTCGTTCCGCACGGCGCGCGCCTTGTCGGCGGCCATGCGCCAGAGCTCGACCGAATCCAGCATCTTGAGCGTGATCAGGCCGGAATCGAGCCCGTCATCAACGTCGTGGCCGTAATAGGTGAGGTCGTCGGCCAGGTCGGCCGTCTGGGCTTCGAGGGACTGGTTCGCCGGGAGCGGAATTCCGTCGAGCGCGGCGCCCGGACCGCGGTGCTTGAACAGGCCGCAGCGGACTTCTCGCGTGAGATTGATCCCGTCATAGTCCGGATACTTGATCTCGAGTTCGTCGACGATCCGAAGCGCCTGAAGATTGTGGTCGAATCCGCCGTAAGGCTCCATGATCTTTGCAAGCGCGCGTTCTCCGGCATGGCCGAACGGCGTATGCCCCAGGTCGTGCGCCAGCGAAATCGTTTCCGCAAGGTCTTCGTTCAGGTAAAGCGAACGGGCGATCGTGCGGGCGATTGCGGCGACTTCGATCGTATGGGTGAGCCGCGTGCGGAGATGGTCTCCGGAACCGCTCAGGAAGACCTGTGTCTTGTTTTCCAGACGGCGGAACGCATGCGAATGGAGCACGCGGTCGCGGTCGCGCTGGAAATCCGTGCGGAAGGGATGCGGCTGTTCGGGAAAACGCCGCGGACCGGCCGAATCGTTCCGCACCGCGAACGGGGCAAGCCCCCCGTCGTCGACTCTGCACTGGGCGCAGAGGTCGCGGATCATCGGAAGAGCTCCGGCATGTATTTCCGGAGCATGGCGTTCATCTCTTCGTCGCTGATGGTGGTGGTTCTTCCGGAAGCATACTCGGCGTCGACCACATCCTTGATCTCGATGACGGCAGGATGGTCCTTGCGGAGCCCGGCCGCCTTTTCAGGGTAGTTGGACTGGATCCAGTAGGCGATTCCGGCGAGTCCGGAGGTATTGGAAACAGCCACCTTGCAGGGGCGCTTCAGGTATTTTTCCGTGTTGAAGATGTTGTAGATTTCCTCGTTCTTGGTGAGGCCGTCGGCGTGGATTCCGGCGCGGGTGGTGTTGAAATCGGAACCGACGAACGGATAGTTCGAAGGAATCGGATAATGCACGTTCCTGCGGAAATAGTCGGCCATGTCCGTGATCGCGGTGGTGTCGAGCCCGTCGTTGATCCCGGTGAGGCCCATCCACTGGAAGACGAGCCCTTCGATCGGAGGATTGCCGGTGCGTTCGCCGAATCCAAGGAAGGTTCCGTTCACGGCGGAGCACCCGTAAAGCCAGGCGCAGACGGCATTCGCGGTCACCATGTGGAAATCGTTGTGGCCGTGCCATTCGAGCTGTTCGGGAAGGACGTCCGTTTCATTGCGGATGGCGGAAAGGATTGCGGGAACTCCGCGCGGTGCTGCGGCGTTCGGGAACGGCAGACCGTATCCCATCGTGTCGCAGAGGCGCATCTTGACTCTGATTCCGGCGGATTTGCCGAGTTCGTCGAGCTCCTGGATCATGGGGATCACGAAGCCTTCCAGGTCAGCGCGCGTGACGTCTTCGAAGTGGCAGCGGGGCACGATTCCGTTTTCGAGCGCGGCGGAAACGATCGCCTTGTAGGAGTCGAGCGCCTGGCGGCGCGTCTTGCGGAGTTTGAGAAAAATGTGGTAGTCGGAGCAGGAGGTGAGGATTCCGGTTTCGCGGAGCCCCATGGCCTTCACGAGTTCAAAGTCTTTGGCGACCGCGCGGATCCATGCGGTGACTTCGGGGAACTTGTAGCCGAGGGCAAGGCAGGCTTCGACGGCTTTGCGGTCATTCTCGCTGTAGAGGAAGAATTCGCTCTGGCGGATCAGGCCGCGTTCGCCGCCGATCCGGTGCATGAAGGTGAAGATTTCCCGGACCTGGTCAATGGTGTAGGGCGGCCTGGACTGCTGGCCGTCGCGGAAGGTGGTGTCCGTGATCCAGATATGTTCGGGCAGACGGGGGACGGCTGCGTTTTTTTCGAGTTTGACCGCGGGAATTCTGTCATAGGCAAAAATATCGCGGAACAGGTTGGGTTCGAGTACGTTCTTCAGCTGTTTTTTCATTCTGTGGCTTTTCCTCCTGCCTGAAACTCAATAATTTATCATGCGCAGGATTCGTTTTCAAGCAGGAGAAAAGTTTTTTTGAGGAAAAAAACAGCAGCAGCCGGGAACATTTCACATCAGAAAGCACTCCCGGCAGAAAACGCGGAGGCCCGTCACTTCCGCTCCACCAGGATCAGCCGGTCGACATAGAGCGCCCCCGCAGCCGGATTGCTGATCGGCGAGACAAAGAACAGACAGTCGCCGTTCACAGCCGCAGACCCGATCTTCACCAGACGGCAGCGCGGCCCGCTGAGTTCCGAAGCGGTGAACGTCCTCTTGATTTCTTTCCTGCGTGCCGCGTCATAAATTCCGGCCGTCATGACATTGCCGGGGACATTGGAATCGCAGCGGACTTCCGCATAGAGATCGGCGTTCATGGACGGCAGATTTCTCCACTGCACCAGCCAGTCGCCGTGCCGGGCAGGCATGCGCACGGCCAGCCCGGAGGCCGAAGCCGGATCGGAAACGACGTCGAGTCCGGCCGACGGCGAAGCGCAGTTCACGGCAAATGCCGTCACGCCTTTTTCTCCGCGCAGGGCTTCCGGCAGCGGGCCGTCTCCGGCCGGACCGGCCTCATCGACGATCATGATTCTGTCGATCCAGACATCTCCCGCGGGCGGATTGTCCGCAGGCGCAATGAAGATCTGACTTTCCGGATTCAGATCCGTGGAAAAGATCTTGACCCAGCGGTATTCCGGCCCTGCGATTTCAGAAGCGGGAACCGTCCGGAAGACCTCTTTTTTCGTTCCGAGGTCGTATACCCCGACCGTCACGGCGCCTCCGGGGACGCTGCGGCGGCATCTCAGTTCCGCGTAGATTCCTGCGCGCATGACGGGAAAATCCTGAAGTTTGAACAGCCATGTGGTGTTCGTCGTGGGCATCCGGATCTCTTTTCCGAGGGAAGCGCGCGGATTGTTTTCCAGAATGCGCATTCTGGCTTCGTCCGTTCCCCCGAGCCGATGGATCGCCCGCAGGAAGACGCGCCGTTTTCCGACGAATGCCGGCGGCACGCCGTCATTGTCCGACAGTCCGAGTTTCCGGGCAAACATCGGGCGGATGTCCTGGTATTTTCCGCCTTCGCGGAGGGCATGCACCATGTTTTCGGGACGGGCCGCGATCTCAAGCTGGGAATCCAGCATTTTTTCCCAGTCGATCCCCCGGAACAGAGGATCGTTCCGGAGTTCATCCGCCCTGTCGAGCAGCATGAAATGGACCGAAAGCGCGGCGGCTTCGACGCGGTGCGTCACTGCGGGATCGCCCGCGGCAGCCGCCCGGGCTTCCGTCATTGAATCCAGTGCCTTGCGCAGGGCGGCGGCATCAAGCCACGCCTTTGTGGAGGAGCTGTAGCAGCCGAGCGAAAGTTCCGGATGCTTCTTCGCGGCGGAGTCCAGCACGTCCAGACAGCGGATCACGCCCGGAGAGGCGGGGCCGTAATAGTTCCGGCAGAAGTCCTCAATGACGGCCCGGGGGTCCAGCGAGGGGTCCCACAGCAGCTTGGAAATCAGATAGAACCTCAGTTCGCCGAAATCGGCGGCGGCTCCCGCTTCGGCGTTTCCCTGTTCGAAAACGCCCTCCGTTTTATGCGCGGCAAAGAAGCGCAGGTCGGCGGCAAGGAAATCCCAGTTGGGGACCGCCTGATATGCATTGCTGAAATTCGTCACATAATTCCAGACGAACAGCCTGGGAGCGATCCCGGACCAGGCGCGGAGCGCATCGCGGAACCCTGCATTGCGGTCGGAATCCAGCGGCCGGGTCTGGTCGGCGTTCATGCTGCAGAGACGAATCATCACATTGGAACGCGGGCGGACGGTTTTCGGCGGAGTCTGCGTATCGAGATACGCGAGCGTCTCGACGGTCGCATGGGGAAACTCCGGTTCCAGCCGTTCCGCAATCCAGTTCACGAAGTCCAGAAGAAGATCGGTCTGGTTCCCATGCCGCTTCATGAAATCCGCACAGCGGCTGCAGCGGCAGAAAAGCTGGTTGTCGTCCTGACTGACGGAAATGACGGCATCGGGATTCGCGCCGGCAAGACGTTTCCGCGCCTCCTTCAGGAACGCTTCCCGGCAGCCGGGAGTGGTCAGGCACAGCTGTCCGGCCGCATTTCTTCTGCCGTTGAGTTCGGCATAATATTCGGGATGCTTCTGAAAATATTCCCGGGCGGGAACGAACTGTCCGAACGTATGCACCCAGCCGATCAGGGGGATGTGCCCTCCCTTGGAATCGGGAGTCTGGGACGAACTTCCGTTGAGCCGCATCCGCACGGCGAGATCGCTTTCGGCCGGAGCGTCCCAGAGGAAGTTCGCATACATTTCACGGAAGGCGAACGGCGGAGCATACCGGATATTGAGTTCCGGCGGACGGAATGCGCCCTTCCTGCGCGGGAAAACCTGCGCCGAGGCCGTGAGAAACCTTGCGCCGTATCCGCGCTCAAGATATTCCTGCACGGCATAGATCGTTCCGCGGGGGGCGGCTCCCGTCAGGACGGTCCCGTCTTTCCCGGAGCGGACGATGATCTCGTCCGGCTTCAGCGTTGAGAAATCAAGGCCGCCTAGCATCCGGGAGACGAGCGGCGACTGTCCCAGATGGATGGCGGAATCCGTTTTCGATTCCGGCACAATCTTCCAGTCTTCCTCCCACACTTTTTCCATGGAGCCGCGGAGCAGTTCCGCGGCATAGCGTTCCGGAGCGGAAGCATTCGGCGAAAGGACGATTTCACCGGCGGAAACGGCAAACAGAGCGGCGCCGGACAGACACGGAATCAGGAACCGCGGCAAAGAAAAACTCCTCATTTTCAGGACCTCCCGTTGTTCAGGACCATGAACCGGACGGTTCAGAGTCCGGCTGTGGAGAACGAACCGGCCCAGACGCCGTAACGGTTCCGGAAATACACCGTCGACGGCTTGGAACCATCCGGGAATTCACGGATCATGTCGCGGGCAAAGGCCGCCGGGTCGGAGAGGGCCGAAGCATGGCCGTCAGCGTACTGAACCGTGCATGCGCCGGAATGCATGAACGCGTATTTTCCTCCCCAGGCCCCAGGCGGATTGAACACATTCGGGTATGAATGGTTCGCGCTCATGTCCTCGTACCAGGAGTCGCCGAAATGAATGAAGGACGAGGGCATTCTGATGCGCTTTTCGACCAGCGCGCGCTGAACGCCCGGCACAATGGAAAGCAGCCCCGACGGGTACTCGGACACCTGAATGTTTCTGGCTCCGTAGACACCGTATTTCGCGTTGATGTCGGTGTGGCCGCTGTTCCATGACGGAACGGTCCTGGCGGCGGGACAGTGCGTGATTGCGAAATTTTCCACCATCTTGTTCGCGGCATAGAACGGCAGCCACGTTGAAGATTCGTTTTCGTCGAGGATCAGCATTCCGTTGTTGTTCTGGGAGTATACGGCATTGACCAGCCCCAGCTGTTTCAGGTTGCCGAGGCAGGAAACGGCCCGGGCTTTTTCACGCGCCTTGTTCAGGGCCGGGAGCAGCATTCCGGCCAGAATCGCGATGATCGCAATCACAACCAGAAGTTCTATCAGTGTAAAAACAGAACCTCTTCCGGCGATACGGGGATTGTTCGTCGTCATGTTCACGGCTCCTTCTCCTGTTTCCGGTCCCGGCATCCGGTTCCGGATGTTTTGCTTTCTGTTCGTTTTCATTGTCATAAGACTCCTTTCGGATTGTTTTTGTTCAAGCGGAAGAAACGGAAAACATGTCCGATGATTTCCTCCCTGGAAATCCTGCCGGACAGGTATCCGCGCAAATACTGAAGCATGATGCATCCGACGGGGATGAGATTCGGAATGGCGGCGGTATGCAGTCCCCTGCAGTCCGGATCGCCGCTGTCCGCGCCGAACAGCGCCTTCTCTGTCGAGGCCGGCGCTTCCTGGATATGGCCGAGCATTTCGTCCAGTTCCGCCTGGGGGGCAAAATCAACGGTCCGCAGGGACGAGCGGCGGATCGGGATCATGCCGCGGAGCTTCCATATCCGGTCCTGAATGTCGCCGGAAAGGAGAAATTCAAGGAACAGTTCGGCGAAACGGGGATCGCGGCAGGAACGCGACACGGCGACCGAGGAAAGTCCGGTCCAGCTGCAGGTGTCCCGGTCAAACCGGATCAGGGATTTCTTGAAGTTTTCGGCCAGCGCCGGATCGAACCGCTCCGCCAGAAGAAATTCCGGACGGCAGAGCACGTTTCCGGCCTTTCTGGTCAGGGGGGAAAGATAATACTCCCCGATATTGGTGAAGCAGCGTTTTTTCCTGCGCGCCAGATCGAACCGGTCAAGCAGGACGCGGCACTGCTCCAGAATGAATTCCGGGGTCGGCTCGGCCGGAACGCCCTTGTCCCAGCAGAGGTCGAAGTAATCCGGGACGATCCCGGTTTCCTGCGGAAGTTCGCGCACTGCCGCGGCAAGAATGTCGTCGAACGGCGCCCTGCAGACTTCAAGCCCGCCGAGATTCAGATACTTCCTGTTCCAGTAATATACGTGGGCGTTGCATTCGAAGGGAACCGTCATCTTCAGATATCCCGGCACCAGCCGCGTCAGCGAAGAACTGCGGAAGTCGGGACCGCTCTGGAGTTCCGCCAGCGAATCCCCCGTCGGACGGAGGAAGCTGCCGGTATCCTCCGGCCAGAGATAGTAGAGCGGCATCAGCACCAGGTCGCACTCCCCCTTGCGGATGCGGTTCAGATAGGCGAGAATGGAATCGGTGTTCTGCAGACCGCCCGGGAACACCACGGGATGCACGGAAAGCATCGGATTCCCGGCGTTGAATTCATCCGTGATGCTTTTCCAGAATTCAATCTGAAATTCATAGCGCTCGTAGATCAGAAGGGTGAGCTCCTTCCGCGGAACCATGCCGAACATCGGAGAAAATGCGGGCAGAGGCGCGCGTTCCCCCTCCGCCGCAGCAGGCGCGCTGCCGACAAAGGTGTCGTTCTTGTGCCGGACCAGTCTCCCGGATTCGACAAAGGGAGCAAGCGCCTTGCGGACGGTTCCGCGGTTGATCCCGAGAAGCTGGGTCAGTTCGCGTTCCGATGGAAATTTCGCGCCGCTTTCCGCAAATGCCAGGAGCCGTTCGATTCCCCGCCCGAGCGAAATGTACAGCGCTTCTCCCGGATCGCGTCCCGCGAGAAACGTTTCAAGATACTGTTTCAGTTCCGCTGATTCCATTTGCACTTCCCTGCTTGATGTATACCACATGTTCCTCTATATATTATACCACATACCACCATGTTTGTCAAGATGCCGTCTGCAAAATATTGACATGTTCTGCAGAGAGGAACAGCTTCCCCTGCGGGAAACCGGGCATTCCGCCCTGCTGAAAACAGCATGATTTTTCCGGAAACGGCTCCCGCGGGACTTGAATTGAACCCGTTCCGGCGTTATCTTACCGGGTTATTCAAGGAGATGATGCTATGACCGTTTATGAACCCGTGATCGGACTCGAGGTCCATTGCCAGGTGCGCACGAAATCCAAGATGTTCTGCAAATGCCCGAACCGCTACGGCTCGGAACCGAATACCAACGTCTGCCCGGTATGCATGGGGCATCCCGGCGTTCTGCCTTCCCCCAACCGCGAGGCGATCCGCAAGACCGTCGCGGCCGGACTCATGTGTTCGTGCACGATCCCGCACCGCAGCAAATTCGACCGCAAAAGCTATTTCTATCCCGACATGCCGAAAAACTACCAGCTCACGCAGTATGACATGCCGCTCTGCCTTCACGGGAAAATCCATATCTTCGGGAAAGGCTTCTCCGGACAGGAGCTGCCGGACAAGGTCATCGGCCTCACGCGCATCCACCTGGAGGAGGACGTGGCCAAATCCACGCACTTCGAGGACGCCACCGGGGTCGATTTCAACCGCGCAGGAGTCCCGCTCATGGAAATCGTCTCCGAGCCGGACATGCGTTCGGCGGACGAGGCGTATGCGTACCTGACCGCGCTCAAGCAGATCATGCAGTACGGCGAAATCGGCGACTGCGACATGGAAAAAGGCCAGATGCGCTGCGACGTGAACATCTCGCTCCGTCCGAAGGGCGCCGAAAAGTTCGGCACCAAGGTCGAGCTCAAGAACCTCAACAGCTTTTCGGCCGTCCACCGCGCTGTGAACGACGAAATTAAGCGCCAGATCGTCATCCTCGAATCCGGCGGCGAGGTCGAACAGCAGACCCGCGGCTGGAACGACGACACCCGCGAATCCTATCTCATGCGCGGCAAGGAGAACGCCAACGACTACCGCTACTTCCCCGAGCCGGATCTTCTTCCCGTAACCTTCACGGATGCAGAAATCGAGGCGATCCGCGCCGGACTCCCCGAACTGCCCGAAAAACGCCGCGAACGCTATGTGAGCACCATGGGCCTCACCCCCTACGACGCCCACGTCATCACGCTCGACAAGGACGTGGCCGACTATTTCGAGGCCGCCGCAAAAGGCGCAAAGGAGCCCAAGCTCGTGGCAAACTGGATCATTTCCGACATGCTGCGGATGCTTTCCGAAACGGGAGCATCCATCCGGGACTGCAAAGTCCCGCCCGCGGAGCTGAACGCCCTGGTCGGCATGATCTCCGCCGGCGCGATCAACGGGAAAACCGCCAAGACCGTGTTCGAGGAAATGTTCAAGACCGGAAAAAAGCCCGCTGAGATCGTGAAGGAGAAAGGCCTTGCGCAGGTGTCGGACGAATCCGCCGTGCTCGAATTCGTGAAGAAGGCGATCGAATCCGGCCCCGCCCAGGTCAAGCAGTATCATGAAGGCAAGACGGCCGTGATTCAGTATTTCATGGGTCAGGTCATGAAAGCCAGCCGCGGCAAGGCCAATCCGCAGCTGGTGATCAAGCTCCTGAAGGAACAGCTCGGCTGACATCCAGAAAAAAGGAGGCTTCGGATGAGCACCGGAAAAGCGAACGTCATGCCGCCCGTGATGATTCTCTGCGGCGGCCAGGGAACGCGTCTGCGTGAAGTGACCGAACTTCTGCCCAAACCCATGGTCCCGATCGGAAACTATCCGATCGTCTGGCACATCATGCGGTCGTATGCGGCGTTCGGTGCAAAGCGTTTCATCCTGTGTCTCGGCTACAAGCGAGAGGCTTTCATCGACTATTTTCTGAACTTCCGGGCGCGGCAGGGCGACATCACGGTCAAGCTCGGCGGACGCGAAAACGACGTCGTGTTCCACGACAAGTATTACGAATCCGACTGGGAAGTCACGCTTGCCGATACCGGCGTTCCTTCCAAGACCGCCACCCGGATCCGCATCGCCTCCAAATATCTCGGACGGAACGACCGGGATTTCTTCCTGACCTACGGTGACGGCGTTTCCGACGTCAACATGAAGGAGCTTCTGCAGTTCCACCGGAAATCGGGAAAGGCGCTCACCATCTCCGCCGTGCATCCGGAAGGCCGCTACGGCGAAATCGACTTTCACTCCGACCAGTCCGTCACGTTCAATGAAAAGCCGTTCCGTCTGGAAGGCTACATCAACGGCGGATTCATGGTCATGCAGAAGTCCGCCGTCGCCGAGTACATTCCGGCGGACCGCGACGAATTCTTCGAGGCGGAACCGATCGCAAAGATCATCGCCGCGAAAGATCTGAACGCGTACCGCCACGAGGGCTTCTGGCAGTGCATGGACACCCCGCACGAGAACGCGCTCCTCAACTCGCTATGGGATTCCGGTTCGGCACCGTGGACGAAATACTGGTAAATTCTCCGAAAGGATTTTTTCATGCGCCCGATATTTTCCTCCCTGTTCCTGCTTCTGCTTGTGAGCGCGGCTTCCTGCGTTTCGGATGAGCCCGGCTTCGGCGAAAAACTGACCTTCAAGCTTGGAGTCTTTCCCCGCGGAAACGGTTATTCCGTGCGTTCCGCGCTGATCGTGGAAACGCGGGACGGCAGCAGCTATTCCGTGCGCAAGGTGAACATTCCCTCCGTCGCCGCCGCCGAAGACCGCTGGGCCGAAGCCGCGGATTCGGCTGCCGGGACTCCCTCCGAGCGCGCCGCGTTCAATTTCGACGGCAGGCTTGAGAAATTCCAGTACCCGGCCAAAGGCATTTATCTGAAGGTCCGCGTGCGGAAGACCGGGGGAAACTCGGCGGAAATCCGCGGATTCTTCCGGCATTCCGGCGAGGGAATCGGCGGAAAAGCGGTGGAAACTCCGTTTTCCGGAACACTCCTTCTTTCCAACGAAACAACGCTGCTCGAACTCGAGCGCGCAGTCACATCAAAGGCGGAACGCTGACATGGAACATTGGATCATTTACGGTTCGGACATCACGGGAACGATCATCTTCGCCATCACCGGCGCAATCCGGGGAATCCAGATCAAGCTCGACTTCCTCGGAGTCATCGTGTTCGCGTGCTCGGTCGGCGTGGGCGGCGGAATGCTGCGGGACATGCTGATCGGCTCGACGCCGGTCGTGGCGTTCACGAACCCGGTCTACCTGCTTTCCTGCATCGTGACGGGAGTCACCGTATTCTTCCTGTATCCGAAGGTCACCCACATGAACAGCATCATCCTGTTCTGCGACGCGGCGGGGCTGGGCGTCTTTACGGCGCTCGGCGCGGCCAAGGGGCTTTCCGCCGGACTTGCTGACATCGGCGTGATCCTGAGCGGCGTGCTGACCGCGGTCGGCGGCGGCGTGATCCGCGACGTTCTCGCGCGGCAAATCCCGGTCGTCCTCTCCAGCGACTTCTACGCCACGGCCTCGCTGCTTGGCGGAATCCTCTATTGCTTCCTCGCCTGGATGGAACTCCCCATGTTCGACACGTTCCTCGCCGTGTTCTGCTTCGTGACCGGAATCCGGATTCTGGCGATCCTCCTCAAACTGCGCCTTCCCGTGGCGAATCCGAACGAATGACATTGCTTTTCCCCGTTCCGCGTGCTATATTACCCCGCCCGAAACGAAAGGTGTCCTGAATGCTCGAAGACAGAGATTACATGAATCCGGACCGGAACGGCGGCGGAAGTTCCCGCGGCTCTTCCGGAATGTCCTGCCTGATTGCCATCATCGCGTTCAATATCATCATGTATCTGGCCGTCCCTCCGGGAAGCGCCGCGCAGGAACACCTTCTGCTCTCTTCCGAAGCCGTGAACAAGCTCGAACTCTGGTGTTTCGCCACGGCCGTATTCCTTCACGGCGGATTCGAGCATATTTTCTTCAACATGCTGGGACTCTACATCTTCGGGATCATGCTGGCTCCGCGGATCGGCGCCCTGAAATTCCTGGGGCTCTTCCTCTTCAGCGGAATCCTCGGCAACGTTGTCTTCTATGTGATGAACATCGGTTCGCCGTTCGCGCTTCTCGGAGCGAGCGGCGCCGTGATGGGCGTCATCATCGCGACCGCAATGCTCATGCCGAACCTGCCGATGGGAATCCTCTTCATTCCGTATCCGGTGAAGCTCCGCACGCTCGCAATCGTCTATCTTGCGCTTGACATTTTCGGTCAGGTCACGAGCGCGTTCGGACCGGTCGCCTACCTGGCGCACATCGGCGGATTCCTGGCGGGAATCATCTACATGAAGATTTTCCTGCGCCATGAAATCGTCTGGGACCCGTTCGGATTCCTGATCCGGAAGCGTTCCGCCGTCACCACGGCATACGGCGGCGATGGCAAAGACAGCGGCCCCCGCGGCTTCCGCGTGGTCTACGACGGACGCGAAAAGCCCGTCTCCCAGGCCGAACTCGACCGTCTGCTCGACAAACTTTCCCGCGTCGGGATCAATGGACTTTCGCAGGAGGAGCAGGACACGCTCCGCCGCGCCCGCGAAGAACTTCTCAGAAACAGAGGCAGGTGATTTATGAATATCGTCTGGGTCACGAGCGAATCGACTCCCTTCGCGAAAACCGGCGGTCTCGCCGACGTTTCCGAAGCTCTCCCGAAAGCGCTGGCCGCCCGCGGCCACCATGTTTCCGTCATCATGCCGTGGTACCCGCAGAAGATGAGCCGCATGGGGCTCAGATTCTCCGCGGTCTACGACAATCTGAAGGTTCCGTTCGACGGCGGCGAGGAATGGGCCCGCATCCTGGAATACGACAAGGCACCCGGACTCAAATACTATTTCGTGGAGTTCAACCGCTTCTACGACCGCCCGACCCTCTACGACTGGGGCGGCACGGAATATTCCGACAACGCGGCCCGCTTCATCTTCCTTTCCCGCGCCGCCATGGAAATCTGCGTGCACCTGAAGCTCGAACCGGACATCCTCCACGCAAACGACTGGCATTCCGCGCTCTGCTGCGTCTACCTCAAAAGCGAACTCTATGCGCAGAGCCTTCCCGGCTGCCGCTCCGTCCTCACGATCCACAATGTCGGCTACCAGGGCAGCTTCGACAAGGGCAATCTCTTCTGGACCGGCCTCGGCTGGCAGTATTTCAACTACATGTGCCTGGAATTCTACGACCGGATCAATCTGCTGAAGGGCGGAATCATGACGGCCGACATGGTCTCGACCGTCAGCCCGACCTATGCGCGCGAAATTCTTTCCCGCAATTTCGCCTTCGGGCTCGAAGGCCCGCTCCAGAACGCCGCCTTCCGCGGAAAACTGCGCGGAATCCTGAACGGAATCGACGTTTCCGTGTGGAATCCCCGCACCGACCGGCTTCTGCCCGCCCGCTATTCGGAAGATTCCCTCGAGGGCAAGGCCCTCTGCAAGCAGGTGCTCCAGAACCAGTTCGGCCTTGTCTGCGACCCGAACCGGCCGCTCTTCGCCGTGATTTCGCGTCTGGCCTTCCAGAAAGGGCTGGACATCCTCGCCGATTCGCTGGAGGACATTCTGCCGTACGACGACTGGCAGTTCGTGATTCTGGCTTCCGGCGACAAGGCCCTTGAAGCCCGCTGCCGTTCGCTCGCGGAACGATTCCCCGGAAAGCTCGCGGCCTTCCTCGGCTATGCGGGGGACGCCTCCGCGCACCTGGCCGAGGCCGGCGCCGACTTCTTCGTGATGCCCTCCCGCTACGAACCCTGCGGCCTGAACCAGATGTACTCCATGGCGTACGGCACCCTGCCCGTCGTGCGCCACACCGGCGGACTTGCCGACACCGTCGTCAACTACGACCGGAACGCCCCTTCGAAATCCACCGGATTCGTCCTGTGGGACCTGAACCGGGAGTCCCTGCGGGAAACGCTCCGCTGGGCCGCCGGTGTCTGGTATTCCTCCAAAGATCATATCGCCCTCATGCGCCGCTGCGGCATGACCGCCGATTTCTCCTGGAACCATACTGCCGAACAATACGAAAAGATGTACAACGATGCGCGTCAGTGACTTCGACTACGAGCTCCCGGAGGAGCTCATCGCCCAGAATCCTCCCGAACACAGAACCGATTCCCGGATGCTGGTGCTGGATACCGCCTCAGGACGCTGTGAAATTCTTCCCTTCCCCGAAATCAGACGTTTTCTCAGCCCCGGCGATGCGCTCGTCATGAACGACACGCGCGTGATCCGCGCCCGCATGTTCGCCCGCAAGGAGACCGGCGCGAAGATCGAAATCATGCTGCTGCATCCCGCTTCGGAACAGGGCGTCTGGAACTGCTACCTGAAGCCCGCAAAACGCGCCGCTGAAGGCGTCCCGCTCCGGCTCCTGAAGGCCGACGGTTCCCCCTCGGAACATGGAATCACCGTCATTTCCAAGACGCTGGATGGCGACTGCGCGGTCGCGTTTTCCGGTTCGCCCGATTCCGCCATTGCGGAGTGCGGACTGGTCCCCCTGCCGCCGTACATCAGACGCCAGAGCCTGCCGCCGGACGCCGAGCGCTATCAGACCGTCTATGCCGAAAAGCCGGGCGCGGTCGCCGCGCCTACGGCGGGACTTCATTTTTCCAAGGAACTGCTCGCGGAAATCGCCGCTTCCGGCGTGCGCGAGGCCAAGCTGACCCTCCACGTCGGCGCGGGAACCTTCAAACCCGTCACCGTCGACGAGGTTGCCGACCACAAGATGCATACCGAGGAGTTCGTGTTCCCGGAGTCGACCTGCGGACTCCTGAATGAGACCCGCGGGAACGGGAAGCGCATCGCGGCCGTCGGAACGACCACCCTCCGCGTGCTGGAGTCGTGCGTGGACGGAAAAGGGGTGTTCACTCCGAAGTCCGGCTCGACCGGAATCTTCATTTATCCGCCGTACAGGATTCATTCGGCGGACATTCTTCTCACGAACTTCCATCTGCCCAAGAGCACTCTGCTGATGCTCGTGAGCGCGTTCGCGGGAATCGAAAACATCCGCAAAGCCTATGCACTTGCGATCCGCGAGAGAATGAAATTCTTCAGCTACGGCGACTGCATGCTGATCGTCGGACACGTCTGACGGGAAACCCGGCAGGCGAAGCACAGCATTTTCTGCCGTACAGAACGGGAAAATGTCTGTTCGGATCTCCGTCATCCGGCAAAAAAACATGCAATGACTGGAAAAATGATTTGCATTCGGCCGCTGGAACTGGTATATTTCGCACCAAATATGAAACCGGAAAGAACCGAGGAAACACATGACGAACAGAATTGAACGGAATTATCAGGCGGCAAAAGAAATCTACGACGGATTCGGGGTGGACACGGACGCCGCGCTGAAAAAGCTGGAAAAGATACCGATCTCCCTCCATTGCTGGCAGGGCGACGACGTGAACGGATTCGAAGCTTCCGCGGGCGGGACCTCCGGCGGCATCCTCGCCACGGGAAACTATCCCGGACGCGCACGGAACATTGCGGAACTCCGCAAGGACCTCGACGAAACCTTCTCCCTGATCCCCGGCATGAAGCGGCTGAACCTCCACGCGATCTATCTCGACGCGAAAGAGCCGGTCGAGCGCAATGAAATCAGACCCGAACACTTCCAGAGCTGGATCGACTGGGCCATGGAACAGAACGCCGGACTCGATTTCAACCCGACCTTCTTCGGACATCCGAAAGCGGCATCCAACCTCACGCTGTCCTCGCCCGATCCCGGAATCCGCGATTTCTGGATCGAACACGCGGTCGCCTGCCGGAAGATCGCCGCGGAAATGGGACGCCAGCTCAAGAATCCCTGCATCATGAACATCTGGATCCCCGACGGCTTCAAGGACGTCACGGTCGACCGCTTCGCCGCCCGGAAGCGCCTGGAAAAAGCCCTCGACACCATTCTCGAGGAAAAGATTCCCGCCAAGTACATGCGCGACGCCGTGGAGGCAAAACTCTTCGGAATCGGCGTGGAAATGTGCACCGTCGGCTCCTCCGAATTCTATCTCGGATACGCCGTCAAGAACGGCCTGCTGCTCTGCCTCGACGCAGGACATTACCATCCGACGGAAGTCATCAGCGACAAGATCAGTTCCGCCCTGCTCTACCTCGACGAGATTCTGCTCCATGTGAGCCGTCCCGTGCGCTGGGACAGCGACCATGTGGTGATCTTCGACGACGAGCTTCAGGCGATTGC
>CAZHPP010000028.1:0-15526 GCA_964534535.1 uncultured Victivallales bacterium
AAGTCCTCAGGTCAGGACGGAGTGTTTTTCCTGTTTGGGAAAGGTTCGCTTGCAAAAGAGGAACTGCCTGCGGCGCCGCATGACACAAGCGTCCGGCGGGCCATGCTTTCCATTCTGGAATCAGGTGAACGCCTGCGCTGCGGAGGCATGCTGTATTTCCTTGAAGATCTTCCGGAATATGGCAAATCAGTGTACAGAACTACATTCAAAGCATAAAAAGGCAGGGCTTGAACAATGAAAAGACAGGATGCAGGCACATGTTCCGTTGTCGCGGCAGGAGATTTCTGCCCGATATGGTCCGACGAAGCCGTCAGACTTATTCTTGAAGGAAAGTCGGGAGACATTCTGAGCGGAGCGAGAAATGTCCTTGACGCGGCAGATTTCCGGATCATCCAGTTTGAGACGGTTCTGACCGATGCAAATACCCCGATCCCCAAATCGGGTCCTGCCCTGAAATCTCCGCCGGGAGTCGTCGAATTCGTGAAGGCCGGAAAGTTCGATGCCGCGCTGCTTGCGAACAACCATACCGGCGACTATGGTGAAAAAGCGCTTCTCAATACGCTTGATATCCTGAAACGGAACGGCATACACACTGCCGGGGCAGGGAAAAATGCCGAAGAAGCATACCTCCCGCTTTTCCTGGAAAAGGACGGGTTCCGTCTGGCGGTGCTGAATCAGTGCGAACATGAGTTCGGGTATGCATGGGGCAGTCATGCCGGTTCCGCCGGACTGAACTTCGAAATATTGCACGGCATGATCTCTTCGGCGAAGAAAAATGCTGATGCTGTCTTTGTGATCCTTCATGGCGGACAGGAGCGGAATCCGTTTCCGTCCCCCGGCATGAGGGAACGGCTCCGCCGGGTTGCGGACTGCGGCGCTGACGCCGTAATGAATATTCATCCGCATTGTCCTCAGGGAATTGAGCAGTATCATGGCGTGCCGATCGTCTATTCACCCGGGAATTTCTATTTTCCGAAAAACGGAACGGCCGCCATCGCATGGTGTACAGGATACCTCCCGACTTTTATCTTCACACGCGGAGGCGGTGCTTCCGTAAAATTCGATGCGTACCGCTTTACGGCGGAAGCTGTGTCAATCCTTTCCGGCGATGAAGACCGGAATTTCAGGAAATATATGGATTTTCTGAGCGCTCCGATCGGCGACAGAGCTGAACTTGATGCCTGGTTTGAAGCGTGGGCCGCCCTGACAGGCCCGGAGCATTGTGCAAGAATTCTGAATTCGCATCTTCCTGAAAGCACGGATCCGGACTCATGGACTCCTGCCGTGCTTGCCGGTATGCTGGGATTCCGCAACTCTTTCTGCTGTGAAGCCCATGACGAAACCATTGCCGCATATCTGAGAAAATTCGAACGGCATATTCCGGAGGATACGTCCCGGATGGAAATGATAAAGAAGCTTCAGAACCTGGAAATACCGTAAGCGAAAAGACCAGGTCCGTGCCGGTCATTCAGCCCCGGCATCGACGGGAAAAACGGCGTCGGGCTGATGCAGGCGCCTGTATTCCCCCGGGGTCATCCCGGCGATCCTGCGGAATTTCCGGTAGAAATAATAACAGTCGCTGTCAGGGCAGCAGAGTTCGGCGATCTGCTGCAGGGGAAGCGATGCGCCGACCAGCAGCCGGATGCTTTTCTTCAGCCAGACCTGATTCAGAAAATCTTTTGGACTCAGTCCTGTGGATTTCGTAAAGACGCTGCGGAATCCAGGTTCGCTCATATTCCAGGATTCGGCCATTTCGGAAACTGACCATTCGCGGGAATCGGAGGATATCTTTTCCATCAGCTTCTCGATATCGGGGCATTGCTTCCCCGGTGTCTGTTTCGCCCTTGAATCTGCGATCTCCATCAGCAGCTCCAGAAATTTCGCCTGAGCCTTGAATGAGGAAGCAATCGTGCCGCGGCGCAGAAGCCTGATGATCGGGAGCAGTTTCCGTTCCGGGCCAAGGAAAAACACTCCGTCCGCAAGAAGTCCTCTGCGGTACAGTGCATCCGGGAGCGGTCCGGTGAACCCGATGGAATCCTCAACCCAGGTCTTGGTGTCCCCGCCATAGCGCTGAAGAAGCCCCGGAGACACCAGGACGCCGTCGCCCGGATGAAATCTGGTGATCCCCCTGCTTTCCTTCGTGCAGTAGAATCCATCGCCGTCCAGCAGCTGGACCAGAGCATAGAATCCGAATTTTCTCAGTTTCGTCCTGCGCTGTTCCGGCGGAAACGGCGGATATTCCTTCGCCGCCAGATAACAGTTGAATTCCAGTCCGCAGAGACGCATGTCATCCTGAAACGACTTGGGAATCGGCGAAGAACACCATTCTTCTGTGATCCATTCTTTTTTTCCATTCGCAATCATCGAAAAGTCCATTGTCTGTTTTAGGTTTATGCAATATAATATATGAAGAAACAGAAAATTCAAGCATAAAAACAAAATTCCCCCCAACAGGATAGTTTCAAAGGAACGGATTTTGCAAATAATGAAAAATCCATTTACAGAAAAGAACGGACGGACAGACGGCAGACAGGGAACGCCCTGCTATTCCATTTCCGGAGGGCAGGAGTCCAGCCCTGCCGCATTGGCCGCCGACGACCTGATCCGCTACGGACGCGGAGCGTTCCGACGCGCCGGTTCTCATGAGGAGGCCGATATCATCCTGCATTCGGAAGATTCCAGCCGTTTCATGGATTCGTTCCGTCTTTCGAGCCGGAACGGAAAACTCTTCATCACGGGCTCCAATCCCCGAAGCGTGTATTATGGAGTCTGCGAGTATCTGAAGCACTTCGGATTCGCATTTCCTTATCCGGGTCCCGAAGGCGAAATCATCCCGGAAAATCCTGTGTTCGCCATCAGCGGATTTGATCTTGAGCAGACCGCCTGCAGAACGTTCCGCGGGATCGCCGCGCGGCCCGATCCGGAAAAACTCGAGGAGGGAAGACAGCTGATCCGATTCATGGCTCAGAACCGATACAATCTCTTCTTCATGGAAGGGTATGACGAGGACCGTCCGGGCGACCGTTATTCCATTGTGGACGGAGTCCATCCGCTCCAGCATGTGGAACACATGTACAAGGGGAAATCATGGGAAGAGCGCCGTGAAATTGCGCTCCGGCAGAAGACCATGGTCGAGGAAGCCCGGAAATACGGTCTGCTGATCGAACGCGGCGGACACGGATGGAACTACGGAGTTCCGGAACATTTCGGACTCAATCACGGACTTTCGCCGGAACAGGCCCGCGCCGCACTCAAGGCAAAAGGCAATGTGAACAAACGGGCCGAAGTTGCGGTTTCCACCTGGTTCCAGCTGTGCATCGGACGCGAGGAAGTCCGGGAAATCTATGCCGGGCATATCGTCGACTATCTCCTGCGCCGCCGCGGCGAGTTCGACATCGCCGCAATCTGGATGGGCGACGGCTATGACAACAAATGCCAATGCGATGAGTGTCTGAAACAGCCCTTCAGCGACCTGTATCTGGACATCTTCCGGCGGGTGGCGCTCAAAGTAAGGGAAACAATTCCGGAACTTACGCTGGAGTGTATTATTTATTTTGAAACGCTCGAACCGCCGACGCGCAACTGGCTGGAGGGCCTCGACAATGTGATCCTGAATCTTGCCGTGTGGCGCCAGTGCTATTTCCATAAACTCGACGATCCGGAATGCCGGATCCCCGGCTGGATCCCGGACTATCGGCATAACCGTTCCCATGATGTTCCCAACGGCAAACGGATCCTCAACTATGACCAGTTCCTGGCATATCAAAGCTGGCGCAGAATCGTCGGGAACAATCTGAAATGCCTGATTTTCAATTACATTACGCTCTGTCCTGGCGTCGACCGGCATTTCATGAGCTATGATCTCGCCCCGCTTTGCGATTCGTTCGCCGATTTCGACAGGTTCCGCTTCGACGGCATGGTGGACTGCCAGTGTCACTGTTCCTGGGACAAGCCGGCCGATCTCCAGCTTTACGGCGCAGCCCGGATGCTCTGGAACAGAAACGACTGTGATCCGGCGGCGATCCGGAAAGAGCTTTTTACGCTTCTTTATCGGGAGAAGGCTCCGGAGGTCGCCGCATACTGTGACGGCGTAAGCCGTCTGCTGATTTCATGCGGGAATTATCATCTGCCGCTGGATTTTACGCCGGACACGGCAAAGCGGCTGGGCGAAGGACTGAAAAAACTTTCAGCCGAACTTGAATCGCTCGGCCCGCTGCCGATGCATCGTGAACGGTATTTCCGGGAGTCGCTCGACGTGCTTCTGGAACAGACTGAAATTGTTCCGTCAGACAATATAAAGAAAGGGCTGCAATCATGAGGGAAAGGAGAATGAATGTTCACATGCCCGGATGGAATTTTACACTGACAGAGCTCCTCGTCGTCATAGCCGCCATAGCGCTTCCGGCCGGACTGCTGATGTCTGCGCTGAATGCGGCAGGAGAAGAGGACAGGGTGATTGCATGCGGTTCCAACTTGAAAGAGTATTTCCCAACAGAAAATCATTGCTCAGAATCGCCACGGCGCTTCTGAGTGAACTGGATGAAGCATGACTTGCAGAAGACAAAGTTTACATCGCCGGTTAATAACAGCAATTCTGAGAATTTACAGAAAAATTGCTGCGCTGCCTGCTTTTTTCTGTCATGTTCGAAAATTGCATATTATTGTTTTTTTCTCCCCCTGTACATATCGCAAAATATAAAGTATAATATATGGCATATAAGGGAGTTTTGACATGCAAAAAATTTTGAACATCGGAGTCGTCGGATGCGGTGGATTCTGCAGAGGCAACCATCTGCCGAACCTGAAGGAAAACAAGGGGTTCCGCATCCGGGCACTCTGCGATTTGAACAGCTCGATCCTCGACGAACTGCGCGATGTTTACACTCCGGCATACACCACAACCGATTTCCAGAAGATTTTCGCCGATCCGGAAATCGACGCGGTTCTCTGCGCGACAAAACCAGATTCGCGCATTCCGCTCATGCGGGAGGCCGTCAAGATGAAAAAACCGCTGTTCGTCGAAAAACCGCTCGCATTCACCCGGGAGGATACCTTCACCATGCATGAGATCATGCGCGATTCGAATCTCCCGTTCATGATCGGATTCAACCGCCCATACAGTCCCATGATGCGCGACGCGGCCCGCTACTTCGACCGCTACCGCTCCGGAAACACTACGATTCTTTACCGTATTGTCGGCGAAGCCAGAATCTGGCCCTCCACCCATTACGACGCCGTCATCAACAAAAAGGAATCAACGATCATCCATGAGGCAACCCACATCTTCAATCTTCTGAACCATATCACCCACTCCGTGCCGGAAAGAATTTACACAGCCGGAGAAGGCAATACGGACAATGTCATCACGCTGCGCTATCCGGGCAAACTCACCGCCGTAATCGTGGCCGGAGACAACGGCACAGTCGGCTTTCCGAAGGAATATCTTGAAATCAACACGGGATACACCACAATCGCGGGATACAGTTTCACGGAACTCCGGGTATTCGGCTCGGACGGACTTGCATTCCGCCACCTCTATCCTTATCATATCGGGAAGGAAGTCTTCACCACAGATCTTGAGGAAAAGCAGTCCCGCATATGGAAATTCCGTACGTCCCTCACACCTGAGGACATCAAAATCGGTTATTATTACAACAAACAGGTTCATGAAGACAAGGGGCACGCCGCCGAACTCGACGTCTTCCGCAACTGCGTTCTGCAAGGAGAATCCACCCCATGCGGCATTCGGGAAGGCGTCACGGCGAACATCATCGCATGGGCCGCCCTCGAATCCTGGAAAACGAACAGGGAAACAGCCCCTGATTATTCACAGATGACCTGATACAAAAATGACACCCGATGATATGAAAACGATGCTGAATAATACCCCCCAAACAACGGAAGGAGGTACCCGATGAATGAGGAACAACGCAAGAAATTTCACACGGACAGAGTTCCTTGCCGCAGCTGCAATTATCGCCATTCTCGCAGGAATGCTCCTCCCGGCGCTGAACAGGGCGAGAGCGGCCGGACAAGCCGTCTCGTGCGCATCGAATTTCAAACAGATCGGAGTGATGATGCAGCGGAAGATTCGATCTTGACGTGCAATTTACATAACGGGACAGCATGCTGTAACAATTCTGCCCATCAATAAGGAAAGAAGATGAACACAGATCAGAATACATACGGAATTCGCGGCATACAGCTGGATCTGGCCCGCCAGATGGAACCGTTGCCGCGAATATTCGAATTTATTGATCTTGCCGCCGAACATCATTTCAACATGCTCATGCTCTATCTCGAAGGGCGCATACGGACGGCGGTTTTCCCTTATCTGCAGGAAGGCGAATTCTATACGGAGTCCGACATCCGGCGGATCGTTGCATATGCTTCCCAAAAGGGTCTGACCACGGTTCCGGTCATCGCGGTGCTCGGTCATTGCGAACTTTTCCTCGAATGTCCGCAGCTGGCTCATCTGGCGGAACTGCGCGACGGCATGCACGGGAGGTATTTCGATCGAAAGACAATGGTTTGTCCGTCCAATCCTGACACCTTCACATTTTTCGCCCGATACCTCCGCGAAGTTTCCGGGCTTTTCCCCGGAAAATACATGCATCTGGGATTTGACGAATGCTGGGATCTCGGGACGTGTCCGGACTGCGCTGCGGCGGCAAAAGGGAAAATGCGGGGAGGGCTTTTCATCGACTGGCTCCTCAAGTGGCACGCATTCGTCACGCGCGAACTGAAAAAAGAGATGATGATCTGGGACGATATGTTCGACTTCTATCCCGAAACGCTTGAACTCGTTCCGCGCGATGTGATGCTCTGTGCATGGAACTACGCCCGCCGCATTGATGAAGCGCCGAAAGACCGGCTGGGTTGTTTCTCCGACCGTTTCGCACGGTTCGACGAACTTGGATTCAGGTATCTGGTGTGTCCGTCGCTTTCCGGGTATTTTTCGAATACGCGCTCCTTCACGGAATACGCTGCGCATCGTCATCCCGCGGGCGGCGTGCTCACCATCTGGGAGCGTGCGGAACGTTTTCTTGCGGACGGCTATCCGGCGATCGCCTACGCGGGAGAACTGTGGCGCACCGGACTCGGAAACGACGGCGGGCTGCGCACAGAAGTTCTGCGCGAATTTTTCCCCGAAGCGACGCCGGCCCAGATTCAGGCCCTCCAGCTGTATTATGAGCTGGAGCCGGTCGCGCTCTCCGCGGACTGGACCCGGTATCTGGCGGGGGGCCTGACTCAGCATGAAGCCGAACGCGCGGCTTCGCTGGAATTGCTCCGTGATATTCTCGCCGGCATTCCGGCGGAGGGATCCTCCGCCGAAATTCTCGAAGAACTGCTCGAACTCACGGACATGCAGCGGCTGTTCTTCAAACTGCGTTCTCTGGCTGCGGGGAGTGCGGCAGAGGAGGAATGCATCCGGATGATACAGGAACTCCAGACCAGACGCGCCGCCATGTGGCAGCGTGCTCGCCCGGGAATCGCGCCGTGCAAAACAGACCGTTTTTTTGAAGGAATGCTCAAGGTTCCCGGAGAAATCACTCGTTCTGCGCGTGACGCCAAAGGTTTTTTAATCGTGAAAACCCCATTTGGCATATCCAAGAGCATATCGTTTGCGATTACTTTTGCCGGGCACGGCGAAGCATACACTCCGGCGAACAATGCGTGTTTCTACAATCCGCCTTTTGAATTCGATCCGCTGGTATCGCCGGTGCCGCTTGCGGAAACAGGCGTGCCGGAAAGTGTGGAAATCACCATTCAGGGGGCGTGGAGCGCCAGGATATCGTTTTTCGAAATCGTCACAGGCGGCGCGCGCTATGCCCCGTCCTCTGTCGAAATCCTCGAAGGCACGGCGCTGTGTCCCGAACGGCTGCTCGTCAACGACTGGCTCTACGGAGAAATCGGCCGGATTGAACGCCTTTCGCCCGTGGAACGCGACAATCCCGCCGAGATGAGCAGGGAGCGCACGCGCGTGCGGTTTGCCATGAAAAAAGTGGATTACTAACAGCGAGGTGCACAACACGATAAAAGCCGACACACGCCTTCCCATCGGGAAGCCATTTCCAGCCTGTTCTGCTCGAACTATAACACAAAACTGACACTCAGGAGGATTCACTATGAAAAATGAGAGAAACACATGCCCATCCCGTATGTTTTCTTCATCGGTCCCGACATTCCGGAGGAATCGGACGAGCGTGTACGTCGATCACGCAGAGCAACAAAAGTGTTTGGAAAAAGGGAACGAGGTGCGAGAAAAAACGGGCCCTCTTTCCCCGATTCTCTCCCGTTCCATTTTTACATTAATAGAGCTCCTCGTCGTCATAGCGATCATCGCCATCTTGGCGAGCATGCTGCTTCCTGCTCTGAACAAGGCGCGCAGCGCGGTCAAAAAAACTGCATGCGCCAACAATATGAAAACCATTGGGATGGCTTCGAGCAGCTATTCGGCTGATTACGCGGACTGGATCGTCACCGTTCAAAATCCGGGAACAACCAATCCGCGCACAGACAGTTGGCTGGTGCTGCTTTCCCCCTACGGTACCAAGTACAACAATACCGATGTGTCCGGGGCGGTGAGAGTCACGATAAACAGCCCGTTCAACTGTCCCGCCGAATCGCTTCCGATTGTGAGCAGAACAACCCACAAAGGTTATGCCTATACCCATTACGGCATCAACGTGTGGCTGTGCGGTTATCCGAATCTTACTCCATGCCATAAGCTTTCGTGCATGCGCAATCCGAGTGCGGCGATGTTCAGTGGCGATCTGTTCGGATACAACCATTATTATTTTGGGAACAAAGTGAACCATGCCTGGAGGCACGGTCGGGGCGACAGCCGCGACCCGTGGGTGCAAACCGAGGTTATTGCGACGCCAATTACCTCTCCCGGCGAATCCAACTTCGTCATGATGGACGGGCACGTTGAATCGATGTCGTTCACCAAGTTCTTCAGCCGGACGGGCGTGGTTCCAACGGAAGGCGCAATCGGCAACGCGACCTATTATACCGGTTGGCAGAATTGAAAATTCCCGTTTTTACACCTGAATTCAAAGTCATAAGGAAGCTTTTTCAATGAGGATGATGATTCGAAGCATTGCGTTATCTGCGCTTTTGGGGGCCTGCCTGCCGGTTTGCTCCGCGGCGGCCAGGCCGGGATATGACGAACTGTTGCTGGGCGTTCCGTTCAAACCGCTGGTCATGGGCGGCAGGGCGGTTGGCGCGCAGGGATGGTTTATTTGGGATGCGCGGACTCCGGCGATGTGGAAGCGTTTTGCGAAAAACGACGCGCCGTATCTGAGCGGAGACGATTGTTTTCGCCTGACCATCGAAAACGGAACGCTCAAGTTCGTTTTCGCGAAAGCCAACACGGTCAATAAGGATTATTGGGGCAAAAGCATTCAGATCATCAATTTCTCCCCCGCGCCCAATGAAAACCTCGTTCCCGCGCCGGCATATGAAGTGTCCGGTCGGTTCCGGCTTTCTTCGGGGAGCCTGCTCCTCCCCGGCCGGAAGTTCGAGGCGAACAACGGCCAATGGCAGACCTTTTCGTACCGGCTCCAAAATTACAACGGACGGGGCTGGTTCAGCATCGCCAAAGCGGAACCGGAACAGGTATTGGAGATCGCGGATTATTCATTCAAGCCTGTGTACCCCATCGAAAAGGACGCCGCGATCCATCTGCCTGATGGCGGCAGACTTACCAGAATTCTCATGCCCGCCAATGCGTCGGGCTCCATGCGGCTGGGGCTTCTCGCATGGCGGGCGTGGCTGTGGAAACTCACCGGCGCAGCACTTCCGATCGAAGTCACCGCCAACGTCACCCGTCAGCCGGGGGCTCTGAGCGTCGTCCGCGGGAAAACCGCACGGGGCGGATGGCATATCGACGTGAATAAAAACGGCATACACATCGTCTGTTCCGAGGATGACGTTCTCATTCCGGCGGCTCTGGAATACATGCGGACGCTTGGCGCATCCACCTACGCTCAAAACTTTAAGGTGATCCCGAAGCCGAACAGGAATCTGGTGCTGTCGCCCGTTTCCGAGAAGGTCGCGCCCAAGTTCGCCAACTGCGTCTTCCCCGCGTTCGAATATGTGTTCAACGGCTTCCGCCCGGGAAACTACCTGAGTTCATCGATCAACTGGTATTATGGAACGGGCAACGATCCGAATCACTTCAGCAACACGTTTCTTCCTTTCGAAATCTACGGCAAGGAGCACCCGGAATACTGGTCGCTCAAAGAAGACGGTACCCGCGAAAAAGAATCGCTGCCGTTTTTCATGAGTCCCTGCCTGTCCAACAAAGAGGCCAGGGCGATCATCGTCAAAAACTTTACCGACGCTTTGAATTCGAATCCCGGATTGTATTCGATGATTCAGCTTTGCCTCGGGGATTATTTCCGCTCCTGCCAATGCCGGTCCTGCGCGGCGGAAACCAAGGACGGGTCCATGACCGATTTGTTCCTTTCTCTTCAGAACGAAATGGCTAAGGCCAATCCCGGGATAACCGTTGAATTCTGCGCCTACAGCAAATACCGTCTTCCGCCCGAAAAGGTCAAACCGGAAAAGAATGTGGCCGTCAACATCACCATTGAACCATTCTTTTTCATGGATTGTCAGGCGCACATAGATTGCCCCCTGAACCGCCGTTATATCAAGCGGCTGGAGCGTTGGTGCGAACTCGCCGGAGGACGGGAAAACGTCGGCATCACGCTTTATGACGACGCCAGACCGTATCGGCTGGAAAAACTGCTCGACTTTTTCTCGAAATATGCCGGCAATACCTTTCACCACCACACCAATCTCGACATCGATACCGCAGCCTACCGTTCCGGACGCTGGAATTACGGCAAGAATACGCCCGAAGAAATGGCGCGCTTCCATCGCGAATACTACGGTCCGGGAGGGAAATATGTCGCCCAGGCCTATCAGGATCTGGAAAAGTGGTGCGAAAACTATAAACACACTCCCGAGGAGCTCTCCACGCCCACTGTGATCAAAGTGTTCACCCCTTCGCCCCAGGCGTTCAAGACCATCATGAACCGCGAGATTCTGGATGCGTCGTACGTCCTGCTGGACAAGGCGCTTGCCGCACCGGGGGCTTCAGCGGACCAGACGCGGCACATTCAATACGAAAAATTCAAATTTCTGGCCAATGATTTTTCAAAATACGACCGTGCCTCCTGTACTTCGGGCCCTGAACTTGCGGCATTCGCCCGCCGTGTCGCGGATTTCGTGCGTCTCGCCGACGCGCTTACCGAAAGCAATGACTATGCGCTTGCCGTGACGCAGGACAAACTTCTGAGAACCCAGATGAGCCCGCGCCAGTGGATTGAACGCATTGCCGGCATTACCGTGCCGAAAACCTGTTCCCGCTGGACACGCGAACCCGCTCTGGCTCCGCTTCTCAAAAATCCGGAAAAGTTCTTCACGTTCGGCGCTGCCAAAATCAAAAACGGCTGGCATTTTGCTCCGCATGCGCTCGTCGGCGGCGACGGCCCTCTTTTGTATGGCTACGAATGTCCTCCGCGCGTGGCCAAATTAATCCGGCGCAAGAGTTCCGGTCAAGGCAATGTCGCTGCGCTGCTGCAGCTCGACAAGACCGTCGTCCACCCGACGATTCTGACGGTCGAAGGGCTTGACGACGACAAACCCGGCGTTTCGACGTTCAAGATTACGGTCAACGGCTCGGTGATTTACTCCGGCGCGAATGCCTTTCCCGAACACAGCTGGGGGCGGATGAGCTTTACGGTTCCCGCCGGACTGCTCAAGGCGGGCGAAAACCGCATCGAATTTGAAAATACAGTTCCCGATCTCCCCTCCGACCGGAAAAAAGTCCAGCTTACGGACGCCAACGGCATGGATCTCGGCGCTTCCGTCCGGATGGATTATTCGCGGGGCTGGCTTGCGCTCAGCAACATTTGGCTGCTGAATCCCAATGAAGAACTGGCGGCTGCGCTCGCACACCAGCCCAGCGCCTGCTATACCGGCGGCGAACTCGAACCGGGAAAAGACGGCAAAAACTTCAGTTTTTCCGAACAAAACGGACGGACGCATTACACTTATCTCCAATGTGGCGGGTGGTACGAAGACCTCGCACTCAAATTCGGCGCGCCGAACGGCGGGGCGATCAAAGTATCCGCTCTGCTTCGCGGCGACGGCAGAATCCGGTTCTACGTCTATTCAACGGGCGACTTTCCCAAAAAAGGCAAGGCAAAATGGCTGTCGAACGCCTGTCTTGCCACAGTAACTCCCGCGGAAGGAGACAAAAAGTTTGAACAGATCATCAAATTGCCCAAGGAAACCGCCCACATTATTTTGTTCATGCATGGCACATCCGGCAACGTGACGCTCAAAAGCGTCGTGTTCGAGCCGGTTGCCAAACCTTGACCGTGCCGCAGCTTCAAGTCCCCCGCCGGCATGCATGCGGGCAGGCATTGCCGGGAGTGTCGCGCTGGACGTGGCATAAAGCCGGCATGAGCCATCGGGCGCTCCGACGAGAATGGGCCATCCAGCTCGTCGGAAGTGGAGTGCCGGCATGGATCGCGCGGAGTAAAACACGGCATCACCTCAGTCGGAGAAAAAACATCATGACTTTTGAAAGCGCAGAACTTGGAAAATGCAATCGAAAAACAGTCCAGCCCAATGGCAGGGCTCAGAAACAGGGGAAATAAAATGAACTGCATGTATACAAAAAAATACGATATTGCCATCATCGGCGCGGGAGTTGCGGGAGTTGCGGCCGCATTGGCTGCGGCACGATTGGGGTTTCATGTCGTGCTGATTGAAAAGCAGGCGATGATCGGCGGGCTGGCCACATCCGGGCTGATCTACGTGTACTTGCCGCTTTGTGACGGAAAAGGGAAGCAGGTTACGTATGGAATCGCTGAAGAACTCATAAAAATGAGTTTGAAATATTCTCCATGTGCTCTTCACCCCTCCTGGGGTGACCATCTCCATGCCGACAAGTATGGACTCAGTGAAAATCGTTATCAATGCCGTTTTTCACCAGCGGGTTTCACGCTGGCCATGGATGAAGCCCTGAAAAATGCCGGGTGTGATCTCTGGCTGGATACCCTGGTTTGTTCCGTGACTACGGCTGCAGATTTGAAAATAACAGCCATAGAAATTGAAAACGCATCCGGAAGGGGGAAAATTATCGCTGATTGTTTTATTGATGCTTCAGGGAGCGCAATTTTAATCAGGAATGCCGGAGGGACTACTATAACTTCGGAAAATTACAAAACTCCCTGGTTTATGGAAAATTCTGCAGAAAATCGGCTGCTGAATCATTTGTCTGGTGATATTCACATCCATTGTCTTGGTGCATGGAACAAGGAATGTCTGGTCAACAGTAATCCGTGTGATGGGAAAACAGTGACCGACTTTATCCGTGATGGCTGGCAGATGATTCGCCAGTATTACGATAACAATTATATTGGCGGGAAAACCGACAAATTCAATAATTTCCCGTTGTCCCTTCCTTCAATGCCTCAGTTCAGGAAAATAAGCAGGATCCAGGGAATCGAAACCCTGCATGATAACCAGGACGGGATTTATTTTAAATCTTCTGTGGGACTCTATGCCGACTGGCGAAAATCTGGTTCTGTCTGGGAGACCCCTTATGGCATACTCCTTCCCCAAAAGATCAGAGGAGTTCTTGCCGCCGGTCGCTGCATCAGTACCGATGGAGATGCCTGGGAAGTATTTCGTGTTATCCCCGCTGCTGCAATGACAGGAGAAATTGCTGGAACTGCAGCAGCTCTTGCGGTCACGAAACATTGCGATCCCATGGAACTCCATCCTGATGAGTTACGGAATATCCTCTCAAAAAACAGATTCAAATTCCACATAAAAAACTGGTGTGATACCCTGGGATAAATGTCGAAAAACTGACAACTTGACAAGGCGTCAAATGCCAAAGCATTTACACCTGTCATTCGACTAAAAACAGTCCAGCCCGATGGGCAGGGCGCAAACGGAGATAAAAAATGGGAAAATTATTGTGGCCGTTTCTCGCGTGTTATGGAATGCTTCTTGCAGCGGAGGAGCTTCCTCTTGCTGATTTCACAAAACTTCCTGTCGAAAAATGGACCGTTTTCAGTGGCGAAGGCATCCGGAAAACCGCTGAAGGCATCCAGGTGATTCAGCCGGGAGTCACGGGCGTAAAAATCCCCGGGAACTGGGCGAGCCGTACGGCATGGGAAAATAAATTCAACGGTGTAAAATTCAAAGTCAAAGGCAACGGCTCAAAAGATTACGGCTGTTTCGCTCTCATTGTGGATGTCAATTTCCCCTTTGTGATCTACTATCCGCTGGAAAAGAAAGAATGGCAGGAATATACCGCGCATTTTGATGATTTTGTTTTTCTCGGTACAGGCATTGTAAAGTTAAACCGTCCGGAAGGTGCATTGATCGAAAACCTGTCCCGACTCCGTTTCGGAGATCGCTGGACCATCATACACAACAATGCGAAACGTACTTCGGCAACATACGAAATTTCCAATATTATGCTAGTCTCCAACGCGGTGCCGCGCCTCAACATTCCCAATGTCAAAAGCGCGCCTCTCGCAGAAAAAATTCGGCAGTTGAAGGAGGGCAAGGGTCTGAATATCCTCTGCCTCGGCGATTCCATCACCGCCGGGACCTCGCTTCGCAAACCCGATGGCACCCGCTATGCCGACCTGATTGCTCCGATTCTGATGAAAAAATACGGATTCAGGAATGTCACGTCCCAAAGTCTGGGGGTCGGCGGAGCGACATCGTATGAGGTTCTTCCGTGGATCGACCGCGATTTCCGGACGATCCCCGATGTGGTGACTCTCACCATCGGATTCAACGACTGGACACACGGAGTGACTCCGGAAGCATTCCGGGAAAATCTGAATCAGTGGGTTACCCGAGTCAGTGCTAAAACAGCTGGGAAAACCGCGATTATTCTGATGACATCGCTTCCCGGAGCCGGACCGCGTTATCAGACGCAGGATGCATTTGCGCAAGTCGTCAGGGAAGTCGCCGCAAAACGGAAAATCGCCTGTTTCGATCTGAACGCGGTCATAAAAAAATTAGGCAAGGATAAGATCGGAACTTATTATGCCGATGTGGCGCATCCGAATGAACGCGGACATGAGCTGATTGCGGAAGCCATCGCCGATTTCATCCGATCTGTCAAGTAAAGAATCTATCGTAAAATATTTTCATCTGGAGTTTATGCGGAACTGCGGACAGTTTTCCAGATGACAGCCTGTTTCCGCAATGAGGCGGCGCACTGACCAGAAACAATTTAAGAAGGCTGTGTACTAAACGTTGACTGTTTTTTTCAGGGATTCGTGGGACCAGTCCAGTGGGAAAAACAGAGGTTTGCCCCCTGGTCGACAGGCGTCGACAAGAAACGAGCGCAAAAAATTGAATTTTTTGCGCAGGGTGCAGGGCTCCGTTGAGTCCTGCCGAGGGTTCAAGGGGCGAGCAGCCCATTGGAAATGCATTAAAATCAGTCATCATGCAGAACAGAGCCTTT
>CAZHPP010000029.1:0-15521 GCA_964534535.1 uncultured Victivallales bacterium
TCTAATATACTGCTGTTGTGGATTTGCTTTTTAATTTCATCAGAAAATGTGACATCAGCCCAGACATGCGGGAAAAAGAAAATATGATATTTCTCAGATAAACGATTTAATTCACGAATGAGAACATTCTTAAAGGAAGCAACATTTTCCATGGATCCGAAACGCTGTTCCAACTTATCAGCAGCAAGCTGTACAATAATGTACGGAGTATCAACTGGACGCAAAGGGGAAATCTTGGGGGGAATATGGAAACCAGGATCTGGTTCTTCCTCAGGTGAAAAGCCTAACTGTTCTCTGACTCTCTCAAGACTTCCGTCATTTCTCACAGAGAAAAATTTTGCACAGCGATGCGTTTCTCGTAAGTGTTCAACTGCTCTTGACGGAATATTCCCCTCGGAAGAGAAATAATTATCGCCGACAGAGAATACAATAAATGGAATTCTGATGGTTTTGATAAGATTATAGTCAATAAGCCAAAACCAGCCATTAGGCCAATGAGCCCCATGAATAATTCCTCCTCCGCCAATCACAAGCAGATCATATTTTTTGTTTATGACTTCATTAATATAGTATTCATCAAATAAACGGCCTTGAATATTTGTTTCACCAAAAAAATCAACATCGAAGACACTCCGCAAAAGACTTTTGGTACCCATTGCAAGGGCATAGTCCCCAATATTGTAATTCATACAATATGTATGGAGAATCCTCATAGCAAATCATCCTTAATCAATGCCGCAACCATATCCAAGCCAAAAACAGGGATGTGACAACGGTCTCTTATCCGAACACGTTCTGCAAATGAATCATCAATATATATGGCATCAGTATTGTCGATAAATTTTGTTTTGTCATCTTTTTCATCAAGATGAAGAATACGATAGAATATGAATTGTATTCCCAGCTTCTGCAAGAGCGTATCCAAATCGCCCTTGTGTTTTGAAATGAGAGTTATCGGGATTTGTCTGTTACGACATTGAAAAATAAAATGCATTATGACAGGATTATAGTATTTTCCTTCAAGCAAGACAGTATCATCAAAATCCATAAACACCTCATTGTAATGAATATCAATAATGAATTTGTTGTCCAACGCTCTGTCCATCTCTACAAAGAAATTGTCCGTGCTGACAGAAACGTCATAATCAAGAGCGTCCCATAATGTCAATTGTGCAAAATTTACACCGCGGGCACGGTATAATGCTGATGAACCACCAAACCGTGCAGCAACCTCAAGGAGAGTAAGCTCATTGTCTTTATTCCGTTTCATCTGAAAGAACCATGCTCCACGTGGGCTCAACTTGCTGTTGATTGCCTTTGCTGCCTCGTGAAATTCTGAAGAACACGGCAAAGTATATGTATATACACTTATGCCATTCATTGTCCGTGCTCGAATGCGAGGACCACAAAACAGCAAACAGCCATGTCGGTCTGAAAAACAATCGATAGTATATTCCTCTCCTGGTAAAAATTCGCAAATAATTGCATTCTTAGTGCTGTCACAATATATTTTATACTCCTGATCGGAATTAATCTTGCGCACACCACGGGAACCATACCCAATCGCAGGTTTTCCAAAAACCGGATATTCCGGTTTTTCATCTGATGCATATACTTTGGGTGTACGAACAACATCCGACAGACATTTGTATGTTTCCAGTTTAGAAGAGCAAATCCGTATTGTCTGTAAATCCGAACCAACAACACGACATTCCAAAAAGTTCTCGGCAGCCTTCAATCGGAGAATTGAACTATCCATTGCAGGATAAACCATGTCTATTCTGCGTTCTCTAATGATTTTTTTTATCGCTGGTAAAAAGAGGGAATCATTTTCCCACGGCAAATCATCTATTTGGTCATTAAATACAAAACGTCCATGATCTTTAATGGATCCACATCCAATCAGATGAAAATGCCTGTCATATAACAGAGATTGGGCTACTTCAAGCGCAATTTCTGAACCATATGGGAAAACAAGAATATTTATCATATAGTAGATTTGCTCCTATTTTTTTTGTAATCAATATATCCCCAAGAATAATGTATTGAAGTATGGTACATGCAGAGACTTGATGTTGCTGTATCGCCTTTTGCATGACCGCCGGCACCATAGATGTAGAGATCAGGCATGAGTTATCAGCATCGTAACTTTATTTTGTTGTTCTTCCGTAAGTTCCGCGAACATCGGAAGACAGAGTATGTTCCTGGCAGCAGATGCAGCGGCAGGGGAACTTAGGATGCCAGGAAATTCAATACTTGAAGCAATGCAATCAACAAGACCAGAATTTACCACATAGTGATGCGCAATAATCGCCAGCATCAAGAATATCCGGTACAATTCCAGATTGGAATCTCTTTCTTTTTTTACACTGTGCTCAGTTGCTGTCATAGTACTTTTCCGAATATATCAGCAGTGCCGGAAGATTATCATGTCAATCACGGCAGTCTGCTGTTCTTCAATCAGTTCTGAAAACAAACGGGCGCGTTCTGGAATATCAAACTTGAATAGCATTATTTATCACCATTCTTTAATATTTTCTTTGATGCTTGTGTCATCTTGATTCTCAGCAGGCAAGGCAGAACATGGTCATTCCAGACAAATTTAAGAAGTGATTTCATCTTTGTACTCCTCTTCCTGAAACACCAGAGTGCCTGCTCCTGTGAAGTCCACATATATTTATACTTTTCATTACCGCGCAGCAGATCAAAGATACGATCACCTTCAGCTATGGAATGCTCAACCATTTTATACAACAGTATTTTGCCAGGGGAAAATTTAGAATATTCAGAGTTGGTTGCAGGCATATAATAATAGAATTTATCTTTGAAATGAAATCCTAAATGCCATGCTATCGTTTTTCCATTCAAGCGCAGTCTGTCGAACCGCACAACACTGTCCAATCCGTTTTCTATCATTTTTTCATAAAAAGGTACATATTCATCCTTATTCTTCCAGTGAACCGAATGTGCTTTCAAAAAATCAGGCAATTCAGCAAGCGCTGCAGCCTTATCGCATATCTCATAATGCAATTCACCGCATTCCCTGATCCGGTTAAGCTGTCTGCGAATATCTTCGCGCAGACTCTTATGAGCTTTTCTCAAAAAATCTTCACCATCCGAATATGCACCAAGGTCAATGTACGGACAAACATCTTTTTCCAACACAGCCCCTGGGCACCTGGCGATTCCGCGGATATCTACGGAGTCGCACCTTAAGCTTGCGATGAATTCAAGCGCCTTGCCTGTCATTGTTTCACGCAATGCCTCGTCTCCGCAGAAAATCGGCGATGCATAATCAAAATACGGCTGTCCGGCAGGTATCAAAGTGCGCAGCCATGCTTTTTTCCAGTTGGCCTGGACAAATAATAACGGCCAAAGCAGCTTTGCAGAATTAATTTTATTCTCCATCAATAAGAAACATGGATAATAAGTGCTGTTCTGCTGATCCAGTTCCAGCCAGATGCCTGCCAATTCAGGCGTAAAAAAAGGATGAGCCGTGATATCAGCATCTTGACAATGACGCCACTCTCTGACATTCCATTCAGCTTTGATTTCTTTGTACGACTCAAGCAGTGTAATATGACAGTCATTTTCCATTGTCAGAATAAGCTCCCATTATTTTCCAACAGGATATGCAGGAAAGAACAATTCCGATTCCTGACTTACGACTGTTCTAAAGTCAGGGGACAGTGCCCCGGACCACGGTTTGCCGCACGGAGCTATACTGCCCAAATACACTGCAATAGCCTTAAGCTTTTCAGAATGTCCTTCAGGATCATTAATCTTGCGGCATTTCAACCATGCGACAGTAAAAATTTTTCTAAAGCTGAATGATACCTGAAAGTAGCTCCATACGCAGAAATAAAACAACCGGCAATGCATTTCCCTGGCCAACTGCTGTCCCAATTCTGTTATAGCAATATGGTCGGCCATGCCCTCCAATGGATGTGGAACAAATATATCTGTTCTGTCAGGTATGATCATTTGTCTGATTCTGGCAATCTTTGCTTCATTGTTTTTCAAGGCTTCCGTCAGGCTGCCATCTGGAAGCCTCATAAGAATTGTACGTTCCTTTGGTATCTTAAGTTCGCTCATGGCTTCTTCAAAATTTTTTTCACGTTCAGCAATCAGCACGTCAGGCGGTATATTGCATCCACAGCCGCGATGCGACTGAGATCCATCGCTCATAACTACAATATGCACATTCCTGCCATCGGCGACAGCCCGGGCGATCATTTCTCCGCATCCGAACGTTTCATCATCAGGATGAGGAGCCAATACAATAATGTTCTGAGACAGATCAAGAGTTTTTGAACTTGTCTTGAGCAGCTGGATCAGCCTCAGCATTATATTCTGATATCTTTTTCTGAACATCTGATAAGCCCTTTTTCTGATTAATTAAATACGCTACGGGTCTATGCAGTAATCCAAAATTCTCAAAACTTTCCCGCCTGTTCTTCCGTCAGTTCCGCGAACATCGGCAGACAGAGTATGTTCCTGGCAACGGACGTTGCGACAGGAAGATTCGCCGCTGATGAGCTCGGCAGACCGTGATAAGTCGAGAACTCGCTGCAGAGCGGATGAAAATACCGCCTCGACAATATGTTCTCGGCCTTCAGTTTCTCATGCAGTCCATCCCGCAACATGTCATATTCCTTTTTTGGCATTTTTGATTTATTTGTCTGAATTTTTCTTATAAAAGTTTGAAAAGACCATGGCCGCTATGCTCATGACCGCCGATGAGCCCATGTCCTTCGCCTGCTTCATGACCTTTTGAACATGGATGCATCAGGAAGGAACAGTCAATGCCGCCGATCGGCATGACGTCTTTCAGGAGCACATTTCCGGCCGTTCGTCATGTGCGCGCAGGTTTCGTCATGAAGGCGCGTCTCACAGGCAGTACCCTCCGTCCACGCGGAGCAGTGTTCCAGTCATCCAGGAAGATGCGTCCGAAAGGAGAAAGACCGCCGGGCCGGTCAGATCATCCGCTTTTCCCGGGCCGAGACAATGTTTTCCGATCAGTTCCGCCTGTTTTGTCTCCGTCAGTGCCGTCAGAGTGCCGCTGCCGGTCTGCGTGTCCAGGACAAGTCCCGGGCAAAGGCAGTTTACCCGGATTTTTCTGCGGCTCAGTTCGGCAGCGAGGGCCTGAACTCCGGCAATGACGGCCCCCTTGCTGGCCGCATATCCCAGAATCTTTGCCTCGCCCTTGAGCGCGGAAACGGATGCGATGAACACCATTGACCCGGCGTTTTCGGAATTTTTTCGGGAGGAAATATGCCGTGCGAATTCGAAACCGGCCACTGCATTGACATCATAGAGCCGCCTGTATTCCTCCGCGTCCATTGTGCGCAGAGGAACCGTGGATGCGGCACCGGCGCAATGCACAAATCCGCTGATCCTGCCGCACTTGGCAACGATATCGGAGACGACGTCCGGAATTTCATCAAATCTTGTGACATCCGCCTTGCAGACGGCGCAGGAAACATGGCTGCGCATTTTCAATTCATCGGAAAGTTCGGAAAGTCTTCTTTCATCACGGCCGACGGCGGCCACGACAGCTCCGGCCTCGGCGCAGGCCATTGCGACCGCCCGACCGATTCCGGAAGTCGCGCCGGTCACCAGAATTACTTTCCCGCGCAGGGAAAACGAATCAAGAATGCTCATGAATCGGTCTGCCTGTTGTTCATAAGGTGAATTTTTCATTCCCGATCAGTCCGATCAGATCGCGGACTGTGCCGACCCTCTGTATTTCAACGCCGGAAAGTTTCCGATCTTCCGTCAGGTTCTCCGCTTCCAGAATTTCCTTCAGTTCTCCGATGAATTCCTGTTTCGTCATTTTCCCCTGCTCCCTGTTAGAAGGTGATCACCGCCGCACCATAGGAGAAACCGACTCCGAACCCCGCAAGCAGGATTCGGTCACCCCTCCGGATGATCCCCTGTTCTTCAGCCTGTTTCATGGCCAGCGGAATTGTTGCTGAAACAGTATTGCCTGTTTCCTTCATGTTCACATAAAAACGATCTTCCGGAATGTTCATGAGCTTCCGAAGAGTTTTGAGCATGTATGCATTGGCCTGATGCAGGACGAAACAGTCGATGTCACTGACCGACAGGCCGTTCTTCAGGAGCACGTTCCGCACCATCTCAGGAACGGCTTCCATGACGAATTTGAAGACTTCCGGTCCGTCCATGAACAGATGGTCACCGCTCCCGCCGTCTTTCGGCGAACGCATGCCGCCGTTCCTCACGATCAGTTTCTGATATCCGCTTCCATCCGTGCCAAGACAGAATCTGCCGATATGCTCTTCCTCCGAAGATTCGATGACCGTTGCGGCGGCGGCATCGCCGAAGATCGCCGTATTCCCCTTGTCCGCAGGTGAAATATGCTTCGAATATGTTTCGGATGTGACAAGGAGGACATGCTCAGCAATGCCTCCGGAAATCAATCCCTTTGCGAGAGAGAGCCCGTAGACGAATCCCGAACATCCCAGATTATAGTCCAGCGCGCCGACCGATTTGGAAAGTCCAAGTCTGTCCTGAAGAATGCATGCCGATGTCGGCAGGATATAATCAGGACTTTGCGTGCAGAGCAGGAGATAGTCGATTTTTCCCTTTTCATAATGCCGGAAAAGTTTTTCACACGCTTTCTGCGCCAGATCGAGAGCCGTTTCATCCGGAGCTGCAGCATGTCTGGAGACGATGCCGATCTTCTGTTCCACCTTTGCCGATTTGAAGTCAGGAAAGACCTTCTCGATATCGGCATTCGTCCTGACCGTCTCAGGCAGGCAGTATTCAATTCGGGTTATTCTGCTTCCCATGACAAATCATCTCTAAAACTTTGTTCTGCTGTTCTTCCGTCAGTTCCGCGAACATCGGCAGACAGAGTATGTTCCTGGCAACGGACGTTGCGGCAGGAAGATTCGCTGCTGATGCGCTCGGCAGGCCGCGATACACAGGAAACTCGCTGCAGAGCGGATAAAAATACCGCCTCGACAATATGTTCTCAGCCTTCAGTTTCTCATACAGGCCATCGCGCGACATGCCATATTCCTTCTCATCAATCAGAATCGGGAAATACGCATAATTGTGCCGGACTCCCGGAATGTCATGCAGACAGCGTATTCCGCAGATGTCCTTCAGCACCGCATGGTAACGCATGGCGATTTTTTGGCGCTTCGCGATATTTTCGTCGATGCGCTTCAGCTGAAGGAGACCGTATGCGGCGCGGAACTCGTCCATCTTGCCGTTGCTCCCCGGAGCGACGACCGTCACCTCGTCCTCGAAACCGAAGTTTTTCAGCAGGTCGATCCGATGCTTCATTCCGGGGTCATTGGTCGCAAGCGCGCCGCCTTCGAACGTGTTGAAGACCTTGGTCGCATGGAAGCTGAGCATCGAAAGATCGCCCCAGCTGCAGATTCCGATTCCGTCCTTCCGCACGCCGAATGCATGCGCCGCATCGTAAAACAGTCTGAGTCCATGCGAATCGGCAATCCGCCGCAATTTTTTGTCATCGCAGGGATTGCCGTAGACGTGAACGGGCATGATGGCCGTCGTTTTCGGGGTGATCAGCGCTTCGGCCTTCTCCGGATCAAGCGTGAGAGTCTCCGGTTCGATGTCGCAGAAGACCGGAGTGCAGCTGTTCCAGAAAATCGCATGCGTGGTAGCGACAAACGTGAAAGGGGTTGTAATGATTTCCCCCGTCAGCCGCAATGCCTGCATGCCCACCTGAAGGGCGATCATCCCGTTTGTGAACAGACTGATGTATTTTACGCCGAGATATTCAGCGAGCTGTTTTTCGAACTCGCGGTGGAACTCCCCGTTGTTGGTCAGCCATTTGTTCGCCCATATCCTCTGCAGATGCGGAATGAACTCCTCCAGCGGCGGAAGAGAAGGCTCCGTTACAAAGATCGGTTTGTTCATGCGCAGGCAATCGTTTCCCCGGGCATGCTCATCAGAAGCTTGTCGCCGTGAATTCATAGCTGTCGACGCAGCCATTGGGGTTGAACTTTATCATCAGGGCCGCGGTCTTGTATGTCGAACGGCGGGCGCCTACCTTCGAGTTGGCTCCGACGCCGGCAAGTCCGCCGCCCTTGGAAAGGCTGTGCGACTGATACGGGAATATGGCGGTGAAGTTGCCCCTTGCCTGGAAACCGACATCGGTCTGGCGCACCGCAACGCGCGGATAAACCCAGGATTCGCCGTTGACTTCATTCTTGAAGACGAGTCCGGGAGCGCCGATCGCCTTGAATATCTCATTCTGCGTGGTCTTGTTCCTGGTGATGCTGAGTCCGAATGTGGAAATTTCGTCGGCGTTGGCGGCTTCATTGAGGGAAGAATTCAGTTCCCTGATTCCGGAACAGCCGGAAAAAAGCACAACGGAGGCAATGCCGGTGAAAAGTGCGGATGCAAGATGTTTCATTGTAGTCTGTCCTTATTTTTTTGTTTCTGTCACAGTGCAGGTCTGATAGACCGAGCCGCGGTTTGTCCGCAGGAATATCTCCTTGCGGAGGAGTCCGAAGAACCGGTTGGCGAACACGCCTTCCGCCACAGGCACGCCTTCATTGTCGAAACGCGCCATGATCCTGACGAGGGTCTGCGTCTCTGCAAGGGGCTGCAGCGTGACCGACACGCCGATCTGCCTGTAGACGTCGGTCCTGCTGAAGAATCCGCCGAAGGAATAGGCCGGAGGCGTTCCCAGCTGGGTGAGGACGAATCCGCCTTTGGAGCTTTCCACCTGGCGCTCGTAGGTGTTCTGCCAGACGCCGTAGATATACCCGCTGGATTTGTCCGCCTGCTGAAGGATGAATCCGTTCATCTGAAGCGTGACGATGGCGGAATACCAGACGTCATCATAGGACGCGTTGAGATCCTCGCCGATATTCCGGCTCAGCAGGGCGCGCTGCTGGAGTCCGTTCATGCCGGTGCTTGTATCGGCAGGCGGCTCTGAGCCGACGCATCCCGCGAGCAGCATTCCAAGAGCGAGGACTGCAGCCGGGAATACAATATGTTTGCACATTGGTTGATCTCCTGTCATTAGAACGAGGTCAGAAGCATTTTGTAGGATGCGACCTTCTCGCTGGTGTCGAAGCGGACGATCAGAGTTGCGGTCTGAATGGAGGTGGTATTGGTTCCGATGGTTCCGCTGACTTCGACGCCGGCTTCGCCCGCGCCGTGTCCGGGATCATTGCGGTGGACGTCGGAAAAGCCGAAGACCGTCGCGAAGAAGGCGCCTGCGCCGTATCCCTGGGCGGTCCTGCGTATCCTGATCTGATCGTAGGTCCAGATTTCGCCTTTGCCGCTTTCGAGCGCCACGACGTTGGGTGAACCAAGCGCGGTGAAGATTTCATTCTGTGTCGTCACGCCGGCCTTGACGACCATCTTGACCTGGCCGCCTGTGAGTCTGAGGTTCGCGTCAAACGGTTCGGGCGACAGTTTTGTCGAACAGCCGGTCAGCAGGAGTCCGAGTCCGGCCGCGGCCGCTGCCGTGAGCAGCAGTGTTTTCTGTGAATTCATTTCACTTCCTCCGATTTTGTTGTTGTCTTGTTTTTATATTCAATCAGTTTCCTGAGAAAATCAGCCTGTCCGTCTTCGTCTGCCCATTTCCATTCCATGGGCCTCCGGAGATGCCGTTCCCAGAAGCGTCTTGCACGGTATCTCAGCAGGCATTCGGAATAGCGGATCTCGTATTGTGCAAACAGAGCCAGGGAAAACGCGCAGGAAGCAGCGTACAGGACGATCGTCACGGGGAGCGATCTGCTTCTGAAGATGACGAAGGAGACCATGTCGAATCCGATCATGCCGAGCCACATGATCATCACAGTGAGACTGTGTCTGTGCGTAACGTTCAGCAGACGGTAATGGAGGTGGAGAAGGTCTCGCCCCATGATCTTGCATCCGGAGCTTTTGAGCAGACTTTTGACTTTCCTTCTCCAGACGGCGAGTCCAAGGTCGCAGAACGGAATCCAGAATACCAGCAGCAGAGCCGCCGTATTGTGGATATTGAAGTTGCCGTCCGTTATTTTCAGTGACAGTGCCGCACATGAAAGTCCGAGGAAAAGACTTCCGGTATCGCCGAGGAACAGTTTGGCCGGATGAAAGTTGAAGATGAGAAATCCCGCGCATGCTCCGGCAAGCACGGCGGCCATCAGGGATACAGTCGCGTTTCCCGTCATTGAGGCCATGATCATGAACATGGCGGCGCAGATCATTGCGTTTCCGGTACACAGCCCGTCCAGGCCGTCGATCAGGTTGAAGGCATTCAGGATTGCCACTCCCCACAGGAGTGTCGCGGCGAGGCTGAGCGCCCACGGCAGACGGTATCCGAACATCGATTCCACCTGATATCCGCAGATCCACAGGAAACAGACGGACATGGTCTGAAGGAGCAGTTTCTGTCTTGCGCGAAGTCCGGTCTTGTCGTCGATGAGTCCGGTTCCCAGGAGGAACAGGACAGATGGCGCAATATCCGGAATCACGGAGGCTGAAACACCGCTGCAGAAGAATGAAAGCACGAAAAAGCAGAAGATGCAGGCGACCGCGATGGCGATTCCGCCGCCGCGCACGATGCGGTTCTTGTGCTCGGTGTCTTTCACGTTCCAGAAACCGATTTTTTTCAATGCGGCGCCCGCCGCGGGAGTCAGCGCGGCTGAAACGGCAAATGTAAAAAGGAACGCTGTCAGCATTGAAAAAGGTGAAATCGGAATTGACGGGAACAGAGTTGAAGGAAATCCGCCTGATTCGGGAAGGAAACAGTACGCCGGATCAAAGCTGATTGAAGATCTTTTTGGCCTGCGGATCGGCAGTCCTGTCCGGGCTGGAGACCCTGTTGACGGGGAGGACTCTCGGGGAAGCGTTCTGAGCTTCCTTTTTTGCTTCCGGGGATACCGGCTCGAGAGTGAGGGTCACGTTGTTTTCGTTGAGGGTCCATGCGTTGTCGAAAAGGAGCCCGAAGGCGGGAAGGATGAAGATCGAAGTCCATGCCTCGATCTTTCCGAGTTTGCTGAGTGAATAGTCGATGACGTACAGCTTGTCGCGGTAGCCGTCCTTGTAGGCCGTGATTGCGAGCTGCCTGCCCGTCGGGGCTTCGATGAACAGGGGGGCTTTGTTGTCGTATTCGATCCCGTTGGCAATGACTCTGGCATCGGCGGGAACGACGTCCACAGTCACAATCTGAGTTCTGCAGCCGCAGACCAGCATGAGCGCGGCGGCGAAACCGGAAAGCATCATTTTTTTCATTTGACCATACTCCTGATTGTTGTTTAGTGATTGTAAAGGTTTGAAGGATTGCCGAACGGTCCGGCCAGACCGTTGAGCACCTGCACTGTAGGCAGGATCTGGCGCATAATGACGTTCCAGTCGCTGATGGCATCGCGCGGCACAAAGATGATATCCCTGGGCTTGAGGGCGAAATCCCTTGCCCTGCCCATCATCATGCTTTTGATGTCAATGTTGTAGACGACGGGATTCTTGAGACCGCCGCGTATGACCTTGATGTCATTGGAATTCGTCTCTTTGAGCCCGCCGGCGAGACCGACCGACTGAAGAAGTGTGAGGTCAGGCTGGAACGGGATGCATTTCGGGTTCGAGACTTCGCCCAGAATGGTGATTTTCCCGTTTTCCAGGGAAGGAATGTAAATATAGTCGCCGCTCATGATGGGGATGTTGTTCAGGGGATCGCCTTCCTCAAGCGCTTTTGTGAAGTCCACCGGGAGAATTTTTCCGTCTCTGGCAATGTATGCGTTTTCAAGATCGGAGATTGATATTTTCTGGCCTGTTTCTCCGACGGAGAGCAGTCCCTTCGCCATTGCCACGGCATCGGTCAGGCGGAACGAGCCGAAGGCGAACGGATAAATTCCCGGGGCTGCGACAGTGCCGCCGATGGTGAAAAAATAGTTTCTGAGTTCAAGAGGTTCGAGCACCACATTGCATTCACGGAGATATCTGCTGTATTTTTTATTCAGCAGGCAGCCGGCCTCGGAGAGAGTCATGCCGGCGATCTTCACCGAACCGATCGGCGCCACGCTGATGGTGCCGTCGGGCATGACGATGATTTTCGGGCGGCTCATGACGGTCTGCCCCTCGACGACCAGCGAGAACGAATCGTGCGGCGCAATTCTGTATTCAGACGGAACGGCACGCTGAAGTTTTTCCAGTTCTGCGTATCCGATTGCGCGGGTGAGCGAGAGGGACGGACGCAGGGAAGTCGTATTCGGCACGGCCACGGGAATAAACGGCGTATTCTGGCAGCCGGCCGTCATCATCAAGACTGCGGCTGCTCCGGCAATGACGGCATGTCTGAAGGCGCAGCTCATCTGTTGACCTCCCTGATGAACACATCGCAGGAATTGCTTTCCAGCAGCCTTTCGATGGAGTTTTTCTTTTTCTGTTCGCGATCCAGCATTTTCTCTTTTTCCTCGATGATTGAGCCGATCATAAGTGCGAGTTTGATCTGCTGCAGAGTCTGAATGTTGTCATAGAAATAAAGGATGTCGTTGGGAAGCCCCGTGAGTTTCGGCGGATCGATGGTCATGCGGTAGAGGTCCGGCTTCTGGGCCTCGAGCTGTTTCTTGATTTTTTCACACTGGCGCGTCAGTTCGGCAAGGTTCCTGCGCATGTTCCTGATTTCCGTATCGCTTTCGGTGTGCAACTGAAGCGCAAGGTCGAGTTCGAGCTGGAGAGCGGAGCGTTTCTGTTCCATGCTCGTGGCATAGACTCCGTAGGCAGTCAGGAACTGCTTCTGGGCCTCGACGAGCTGTTCGTTCAGCGCCTTCATTTCAACTTCTGTATTCAGCGGGCGGAGTTCATTTTTATTCTGGAGGCGGGTTCTCAATTTTTTAAGGCCGCGGAGTTCGGAGTTTAAGCATTTGATCTTTTCACCGCATGCGACAAGCACCTGTTTGCTGTGTCGGCTCCATTGTTTCTGATAATGGGAGTGGAACGATTCTGCAAGGGCTCTTGCAACTTTCATGGAACGTTCCGCGCTGCCTGTGCTGACAAGGATGATGTAGCTGTTCTGGGCCGAGAGCCGTTCCTTTACGTCTATGGTCTGAACCATATCTTTGTACGGTGCGTTCCAGCCGTACTGTCTGGCGATGGGCACAAGTACGCTTTCCCCGGCAATGTAAGTCAGCACCATCGTCTTTGAGAGACGGATCGCCCCCGTGCCTGCCGGATCGATATCCATGTCCGACTGACGTATGGTAACCATACCACCGAAATCAGGTTCTTCCTGCAGAGACTTCGTCACATAATAGGCGACGGCGGCGAGTCCGCCGATCAACAGGGCCATGAACAGCAGGGAGAACCACGTGCTGTTCAGAATGCGGTAAAGTTTCTGTCTGCTCATTTATTCCTCCTCGACGCCGTTCAGAATAACGCCGGATATATCCAGATTTGCGCGTTTTAGAGCTTCTACTGTGAGTTTTGCTGTTTCGCTTTCGGTTTTTCCCGCCCTGACCAGAAGCAGGACCGAGTCCGCCGTGCTGCCGGCGGATACGATGTCGGCCGTGCCCAGATGGCAGGAAACGTCAAGAAACGCATAGTCGTATTTCTGCTTCAATTTTGCCATCAGCTCCTTGAATTTCGGGGAAATCATAAGGTTTGCGGAATTGACCTTCTTGTTGCCGCAGAACAGCACGTCCATGTTCAGGTCGTTCAGGTTGTGCTTGACGGCCGTCTCGAAATCTGTTTCGTCGGAAAGGATGTTCATGAGTCCCTTTTCGTCGGCATGGCCGAAGTAGCTCTGAAGCCCGCGCCTGCCTGTGTCGCAGTCGATCAGCAGAACCTTATACCCTGCCTCTGCGAGAGCCGCGCCAAGGTTTGCCGTGCAGAAGGTCTTGCCTTCCTTGGCATGGGAGCTTGTAACCGCTATGACCGAGCCGTCCTTCTTGCCGTCGGGCTTGCGGTTGATGAGATTCACGCGGAAGACCCTGAAGTCTTCGGCGATCTGAGTTCTTGCGGCATCGTTTGCCTTTTCCTTTCCGTTGAAAAGGATCGGGTTGCTCTGGTCAAGGGAATAATCCTTGTCCTTGTGGACTGTTCCCACGACCGGGACGTTCAGTTCGGCTTCGACTTCTCCGGAAGTGTGGATTGTCCTGTCGAGCACTCTTGCCGTCACATAGCCGAGCATGGAGAGCACAAGTCCGGCCGCAAATCCGACCAGAATATTGCGCGGGATGTCCGGCGAAACCGGATGCAGCCGCAGGGCCGGCTCCTCGATGATCTGCGTGTTCTGTATGCCGACGAGCGTCTGGACTTTTGTAATGAACTGTTTCGCATAGATGTTGGCGACTTCCTGACAGTAGAGCGGGTTGTCGCTGTCGATATTGATCTTCATGATGCGAGAGGCCTTCACCTGTTCCGCGGTGACCCTGTACGGCTTTTTCTGCCATTTGCCGAGTTTTGCGAGTTCATCGGTCACGCCCTCGGTGATGACGTCGAAGTTGACCAGTTCGCGGTAGTCTCCCGTAAGCTGGGTTCCGAGCGCCAGCTGGGAGGCGGTTTCACCCAGCAGCGTATCCCCGCCGGATGCCGCAATGACTTTTTCAAGCGGTGAACTTTCCGTCACCCTTCCGAAGTACAGGGACACGGAGGACCGGTATATGGGGCGTATGAACAGTTTGCTGTAGACACCCGCCATCATTGCCGTCACGCAGGCGATGAATAATATGATTCGCCATTTCTTTTTGAAAATATCCCAGAAAAACCAGAAATCCATGTTTTGCATTCGCTGTTACCTCCTGTTGTTTCCTAGAATTGAATTGTGTTCCCGTCTGTCTGCCCGCGTCACTCCAGAACCAGACTGCACCATGCGGCAGGGTACCGGATTCTTGCAGATGCCTGAAGCGAGGATATGTTGATGATGACCATCCCGGAACCGGCGCATTCCTCCTGGACCACGCCTTCCCATCCTGCAAACATTCCCCCTGTAAAGCGGACTCTCTGTCCGCGCGCCATGCTCGGTTCAATCCCGATTTCCTGATCTTCGGAAAGCTGTTCCAGTTTCCGGATCATCCTGAGTTCCGAAAGCAGAATGTCCTCCTCCTGTTCCAGGACAGGAAGAATTCTGACTACGGAACGGTTCCTGGAAAGCAGACTGCGGCAGGACGGGGAAACGTTCGCGAACAGATATCCCGGAAACATCGCCACCCGGGATTCCCGCTTATAGCAGTAGCTCTTCCCCTTGCTCATGACGGGCTGAACATTCACATGCCGCTTCAACGGCAGATAAACAGGAATTCCGTTCCCCCGGATGGTCGCGAAGAGCTTCTTCTCGTTCCTCGACAGGGTATAAATCGGACTCCACACGCCGCCGTCGATTTTTACAAGATCGACTGGACTCTCTTCACTCATGACTCAAATTCGGAAGGACCTGAATTGAATTTCGTGTTCTGAAGAACACTGGTGGGTGTGCAGAATTTTCTTCTGCTTCATTTGGGGGGCAGTCGGGGATGATGTGGGGCAAGGCAAACTGAAATCCGGGCACCCGGAGGCATTGCCGTGTAAAACGCTGCACGGCAATGCTT
>CAZHPP010000030.1:0-15490 GCA_964534535.1 uncultured Victivallales bacterium
GCCCTGCACCCTGCGCAAAAAATTCAATTTTTTTGCGCTTGTTTTTTTGTCGACGCCTGTCGACCAGGGAGCAAACCTCCGTTTTTCCCCCTGGCCCCCCGAATCCCTGAAAAGACAGTCAACGTTTCGTACACGGCCTGTTTTTTCAATTCTGCAATGCTCAGGCCGCCGGGTGGAACGTCCCGCGTAATCCTGCCTCCGGTCCATATCAACATGATTGTTGACAGGCAAAATATTTAAGAAGCGAATTTTCTGACATTTGACACACGATTCTGTTTTGCAAATATCAGGAAGAAATCATTCCGGAAATAAAAGCGGGAATGCCTTGAAACGGGGAGCCTTCCGGTGTATATTGCTTCAACAGTTTTCTAAATCATTTTTCATTGGGAGAAGGCATGACGAAATACACCGGTCTGACGGAAGAACAGGTCATCGAAAACCGCCGGACGGGCGGAGAAAATCTGCTGGCGGAACCGCCCGGAAAACCGTGGTGGAGTCTTCTCCTTGAAAAACTCCGCGAGCCGCTGATGCTGATCCTCGCGCTGGCGGCCTTCGTTTCCATGGCGACGGGCGGCATCTTCGAAGGCGCCGGAATCCTCATGGCAATCGTGCTTTCCGCCGGAATCGGCTTCCTCAGCGAATACCGTGCCGGACGCGCCTTCGACATTCTGAACCGGACCGAGGACCGCACGCCCGTCAGGACCTACCGTTCCGGGAAACTCGTCAACATCCCCAAATCCCAGCTCGTCTGCGGCGACGTGATCACGATCGAAACGGGCGACGAAGTCCCCGCCGACTGCACCGTGCTCGAATCGAACGAATTCCATGTCGACCAGTCCAAATTCACCGGAGAACCGGAACCCGTCCTGAAAGTCCAGAGAAATTCGAAGTCCTTTGCCGAGCTGGCGGTCGATTCGACCTATCCTCCGGATTCCGTGCTCCGCAGCTCCACGGTCCTTTCCGGACGCGCCGTGCTCGAGATCACAGCCGTGGGCATGAAGACCGAAATGGGCAAGACCGCCCGCGCCGCAACCGAAATCACCGACGAGACCACGCCGCTCCAGAAACAGCTTTTCAGGCTCGGCAAAGTCATCGCGATCTTCGGAATCACGCTTTCGATCCTGCTGTTCTGCGTGCTGCTTTACAATCTCTGCCAGACGGACAAGATCGGGCTTTCCTCCGTGCTGGAAATCTTCATGGTCGCCGTGACGCTGATCGTGGTCACAGTCCCCGAAGGCCTGCCGATGAGCGTGACCCTGAGCCTCGCATGCTCCATGCGCCGCATGGCGAAAAACAACTGCCTCATCCGGAAACTCCACGCAAGCGAAACGATCGGCTGCGCCACCGTGATCTGCACCGACAAGACCGGCACGCTCACCATGAACCGCATGACGCTCGCCGAACGGTTCATGCCCTCCGGGAACGACGCGCTCGCGGACGAATCGATCTGCGTGAACTCCACCGCGAACCTCAGCGGGGAAGAGGTGCTCGGCAATCCCACGGAAGGCGCGCTCCTCCGCGACATCTCCAGGCGCGGAACCGATTTCCGCGCGGTCCGCGATTCCGAACCGTTTGAACGCCAGTGGAGCTTCACCACCGAAACGAAATTCATGGCGACTCTCACGAAGAAAGGCCGCCTCCACGTGAAGGGCGCTCCCGAAGTCGTGCTCGGCAAATGCGCGTTCGTGCTCGAAGTCGGCGGGGTTCAGCCGCTTTCTGACGAAGCCCGCACCGAACTGCTCCGCCGCTTTGCGGAACAGCAGGCCAAAGGCCGCCGCACGCTCGCATTCGCATATTCCGACGAATGCCGCGACCCGTCGCACGCGGAAACGCTCGTGTTCCTGGGTTTCGCCGCAATCTCGGACCCTGTCCGCCCCGAAGTTCCGGATTCGATCAAGGCCTGCCGTTCGGCGGGAATCGACGTCAAGATCGTGACGGGGGATACCTCCGCCACGGCGGGCGAAATCGGCCGCGAGATCGGGCTCTGTTCCGGCACGGTCACGGAAGGCCGCGCGTTCGAGGCGCTTTCGCCCGATGCCACGGAACAGTGCGTGAAAAAGCTCTCCATCATCGCGCGGGCGCGCCCCAACGACAAGATGAAGCTCGTGAACACCCTCAAGAAGCTCGGCGAAGTCGTGGCCGTCACGGGCGACGGCACGAACGACGCTCCCGCGCTCCACCATGCGGACGTGGGGATCGCCATGGGCCGCACCGGCACCGCGATCGCCCGCGAGGCCGCAGACATCATTCTTCTGGACGATTCCTTCCCGAGCATCGTGAACGCCGTGCTGTGGGGCCGCTCGATCTATCTGAACATCCAGCGGTTCCTGGTGTTCCAGCTCACGATCAACGTCGCCGCCGCCGGAATCGCGATCGCCGGGCCGTTCCTCGGAATCCAGATGCCGTTCACGGTCATCCAGATGCTCTGGATCAACCTGATCATGGACTCGTTCGCCGCGCTCGCGCTCGCCACGGAACCGCCCACGCCGGAAGTGATGAAGCGTCCGCCGAGACGCCCCGGCGCCTTCATCATCACGCGGAAGATGGCGCTCACGATTGCCGGAACCGCCCTGCTCTTCATCGTGGCGTTCTTCGCCGTCAGCCTGAAATGGAAGGCCGGCGGACTCGACAATCGGGAATCGACGATCATCTTCACGGCGTTCGTGTTCCTCCAGCTGTGGAACCTTCTGAACGTGCGCGCGTTCGGGAGCACCCGTTCGATGCTGCTGCATCCGCCGAAAAATCCTGTGTTCCTGTGGATCGTGATCGGGGTCGCGGCAGTCCAGGTGCTCATCACGCAGTTCGGCGGAAAGGTGTTCCGGACGGTGCCTCTGAGCGCGCGCGACTGGCTGATTCTCGCCGCGGTCACGTCGCTGGTGTTCTGGGCCGGAGAAATCTGGCGCTTTTTCCAGCGAAAATTTTTCCGGAACAGGGTTTGTAAATAACGGAGATTCTCTGTATATTATCCACCCGGCGGAAAAAGGATCGGCGCCGCCGCCGGAATCATCGCCGCGGAGATAATTTGATACGGATGAATGTCAGAAAAGAACTTCTGGAACGCTGGTCGGTCAGAAACAGCATCGACCTCTACGGAATCAACAACTGGAGCAACGGATATTTCTCCGTCAACGACGACGGCGAAGTGACCGTCACGCCGTTCCAGGAACCCGGCTCGCCCTCCGTCAGCATGATGGACATCGTCCGCGGCGTGCGCGAACGCGGGTTCGACATGCCCGTCCTGATCCGCATCGGGAACATCCTGAATTCCCAGATCCAGCGCCTCCACAAGAGCTTCGACAAGGCCATCGAGCAGACCGGATACCAGGGCGTCTACAAGGGCGTCTTTCCCGTCAAGGTCAACCAGCAGCAGGAAGTCGTCGAAAGCATCACGCGCTGCGGCAAGGCCTACCACCACGGACTCGAGGCCGGAAGCAAGGCCGAACTCCTGAGCGCCATCGCCTATCTCGACGACCCCGATGCCTGTCTCATCTGCAACGGCTACAAGGACGAGGAGTTCATCGACCTCGGCCTTTACGCCCGCAAGCTCGGAATCCAGTGCTTCCTCGTGGTCGAGATGCCCGGCGAAGTCCAGACCATCATCCGCAGGAGCAAGGAGCTCGGAATCCGTCCGCTCATCGGGCTCCGCCTGAAACTTTCCACCAGCGCCGGCGGACACTGGATGGAGTCCGGAGGCGACCGCAGCGTGTTCGGGCTCAACGCGGCCGAACTCGTCTCCGTCATCGACACCCTCCGCGAAGCCAAGATGCTGAACTGCCTGCGCCTGCTCCATTATCACATCGGCTCGCAGATTCCCAACATCAGGGACATCCGAAACGGCATCATCGAGGCCGTCCGCACCTATTCCGGGCTCGTCCAGGAAGGCGCGCCCATGGGCTTTCTCGACCTCGGCGGCGGGCTCGCGGTGGACTATGACGGCTCCCACACGAACTATCATCTCAGCCGCAACTATTCGCTCGACGAATACTGCGTCGACGTGGTCGAAACCGTCTCCGAAATCCTCACGCCGAAAAAGATTCCGCATCCGACCCTGATCACCGAATCCGGACGCGCCACCGTGGCCTACAACTCCGTGCTCGTCTTCAACATCCTCGACGCCACCAAGTTCGAATCCGCCAAGATTCCGCCGCTCCCGCCCGATGCCAACGAGCACACAAAGGACCTCGTCGCCATGCTCGGGAACATCACCACCCGGAACCTCCAGGAATGCTTCCACGACGCCATCTACTACCGCGACGAAATCCGAATCCTCTTCAAGAACGGACGCATCACCTTCCGCGAACGCGCCACCGCCGAAAGCGCCTTCTGGAACATCATGTCCACCATCAACCGCGAGTCCAAGAAGCTCAAATACATCCCGGACGAATTCGAAAACCTGGAAACGGCCATGGCGGACATCTACTACGCCAACTTCAGCGTGTTCCAGTCCCTTCCGGACGCGTGGGCCATCGACCAGCTCTTCCCGATCATGCCCCTCCACCGCCTGAAGGAAATGCCCAACCGCCAGGGAATCATCTCCGACATCACCTGCGACTGCGACGGCAAGCTCGACAACTTCGTCGACCTCCACGACGAACGCCACACCCTCCCGCTCCATGAACTCCGCGAAGACGAGGAATACTACCTCGGCGCGTTCCTCGTGGGCGCCTATCAGGAGACGCTCGGCGACCTCCACAACCTCCTCGGCGACACCAACGTCGTCAGCGTGAACATCTCTCCCGAGGACGGCCATTTCGAGATCGTCAAGGAGATCGAGGGCGACTCGGTGGCGGACGTGCTTTCCTACGTGGAATACGACACGAAGGCCATCTCCAACAACATCCGCGAACACGCCGAACAGGCCGTCCGCAACGGAGTCATCACGCCCGCCGAACGCCGCACGATCCTTGCGGCCTTCGAGGACGGCCTCCGCGGCTACACCTACTTTGAACGCTGAATTTCTTCCAAACCACAAAGGAGAAAACGGAAATGTCGAAACGAGTTCTCATCATCGGTGCCGGCGGAGTCGCCGGAGTCGCCATCCATAAATGCGCTCAGGCCTCCGACGTGTTCGGAGACATCCTCGTTGCCAGTCGCACCAAATCCCGCTGCGACGCGATCGCCGCCCAACTCAAGCGTCCCGTCAGGACCGCCCAGGTCGACGCCGACAACGTTCCCCAGCTCGTCCAGCTCATCAATTCCTTCCGGCCCGACGTCGTGCTCAATCTGGCCCTGCCCTATCAGGACCTCCACATCATGGACGCCTGCCTCGAAACCGGCGTGAACTATATCGACGCCGCCAACTACGAGCCGCCGGAGAAGGCGCATTTCGAATATTCGTGGCAGTGGGCCTACCGCGACCGCTTCCGCGAGCGCGGAATCATGGCGCTTCTCGGCTGCGGATTCGACCCCGGAGTCAGCAACGTCTACTGCGCGTGGGCCGTCAGGAAGAATTACTTCGACACCATCGATTCGCTCGACATCATCGACTGCAACGCCGCCGACAACGGCCACCCCTTCGCCACCAACTTCAACCCTGAAATCAACATCCGGGAAGTCTCCGCGAAAGGCAAGTACTACCGCGCCGGAAAGTTCATCGAAACCGAACCGATGGAGTTCCACAAGTATTTCAATTTCCCGGCCGGAATCGGAAAGAAGAAGATGTATCTCCTCTGGCACGAGGAGCTCGAATCGCTCGCGCCGTTCCTCGCGAAGAAAGGCCTGAAGCAGGCCCGCTTCTGGATGACCTTCTCCGACAACTATCTCAAGCATCTTGAAGTCCTCCAGAACGTCGGCATGACCCGCATCGACCCCGTCATGTTCGAGGGACACGAGATCATTCCGCTCCAGTTCCTCAAGAAGCTGCTCCCCGATCCCGCCAGCCTCGGCCCCACCACAAAGGGCAAGACCTGCATCGGCTGCCTCCTCAGCGGCAAGAAGGACGGCAAAAAGCGCGTCTATTACATCTACAACGTCTGCGACCATCAGGATTGCTTCAAGGAAGTCCAGTCCCAGGCCGTCTCCTATACGACCGGCGTCCCCGCCATGATCGGCGCCAAGCTCGTCGCCACCGGCGTCTGGAGCGGAAAGGGCGTCTTCAACATGGAGGAGTTCGACCCCGAACCCTTCATGAACGACCTCAACAAATACGGGCTCCCCTGGCAGGAACAGTTCGACGATGTCAAAGTCCCCTGAGACTCCCTGCTTCATCGTCGACTCCGGCGCGCTCGCGCGGAATCTCCGCATTCTTGACGGAGTCCGCCGGCGCACCGGCGCAAAGATCCTTCTCGCGCAGAAGGCGTTCTCCATGTACAGCGTCTATCCGATGCTGGCGAAATCGCTGGACGGCGTCTGTTCGAGTTCAGTCGACGAGGCGCGGCTCGGATCCGAATACTTTCCCGGCGAGCACCATTCGTTCGCCGCGGCCTATTCCGAACCCGATTTCCGGAAACTGCTGAAACTTTCCGACCATATCGTCTTCAATTCGTTCCGCCAGCTTGAACATTTCCGTCCGCTCGTGCGAAAGCACCCGGAAATCTCCTTCGGGCTCCGCTGCAATCCGGAGCACAGCGAAACGGAAACCGCCATCTACGACCCATGCGCCCCCGGTTCCCGACTCGGAATCAGGCGCAGAGACTTCGAAGGCCAGTCCCTCGAAGGAATCTCCGGACTCCACTTCCATACGCTCTGCGAAAAGAATTCGGACGCCCTCGTCCGGACGCTCGCCGCGTTCGAGGAAAAGTTCGGGGAGTTCATCCCCCGGATGAAATGGATCAACTTCGGCGGCGGACACCACATCACGCGTCAGGACTACGACGTGGAGCTTCTCTGCCGCACGATCGAGTCCTTCCGCGCGAAATATCCCGGCGTCACGGTCTATCTGGAACCCGGCGAGGCCGTCGCCCTGAATGCGGGAACGCTCGAGGCCTCCGTGCTCGACCTTGTGAACAACGGGATCGACATTGCGGTTCTGGACTGTTCCGCGGAGGCGCACATGCCGGACGTCCTGGAGATGCCGTACCGTCCGAACATCACCGGCGCGGGCAAGCCCGGCGAAAAGAAATACACGTACCGTCTGGCCGGGCCGTCGTGTCTGGCGGGCGACGTGATCGGGGATTATTCCTTTGATTCCCCGCTGAAGCCGGGCGACCGTCTGGAATTTCTGGACATGGCGCATTACACGATGGTCAAGACGAACACCTTCAACGGCCTGCGTCTGCCTTCGATCCGGCTCCGCGCAGAGGACGGTTCCCTGAAGCTGATCCGCAGATTCGGATATTCCGACTTCAAGTCACGGCTCTGAAATTCAGTGCCGGGGAAGACAAGAAAAGGTTCACGCTTCGGAAGCGAACAGCGCGGCAATCGGCCGGTCGGCATCGAGGAAATCCATCCCGGCAATATCTTTAATGGGCGCCCACTCGAGCGGCTGGCCCTCCATCGGCCGCGGCTCTTCGCTCCGGTTCTCCCGAATGCACCGCAGGAAAATCAGATGCACCGCGCCCGCCGGATAGACGTGCACGAAATCGAAGAGAATGTCCAGGGCCTTCACATGAAGCCCCGTCTCCTCCCTGAGTTCCCGACGGATGCAGTCGCGTTCGGTTTCTCCCGGTTCGATCTTGCCGCCGGGGAATTCCCATTTGCCGCAGTCGAGGCGGCGCGAAACAAGGATTTTCCCGTTTTCGCGGATGACGGCGGCGCATACGTGCTTCATTCTTTTTCCTCCTCCGCGATCCGGCGGATTTTTTCGAGCAGCGGCGCGCGGAATTCCGGCCGTTTCAGCGCGAAATCGAGCGTGGTCATCAGGAACGAAAGTCTGTCGCCCGCGTCATAGCGTTTTCCGCGCGTCTTCAGGGCGAACATCTTTTCATGGGAAAGCAGACTCTTCATGGCGTCCGTGAGCTGGATTTCGTTGTTCCGGCCGCGCGGAGTCCGGAAGAGTTCCGTCATGATTCCCGGCGTAAAGACATAGCGCGAGGCGACCGCAAGCCGGCTCGGCGCATGGTCGGGATCGGGCTTCTCCACCAGCGTGTCGAGCGCATAAAGACGACCATCCGCGCTGGTTCCGCCCACGATTCCATAGCGGCCGACCTTGTCGCGCGGGACTTCCTCCACGGCAACCACGGACGCATGCTCCCGCTCATGGACTTCGATCAGTTCCGAAAGCATCGGGACTTCGCCCGACGTGATGTTGTCCCCGAGCAGGACGGCGAACGGCTCGTTCCCGACGAACTCCCGTGCGTACCGGAGCGCGCCGCCGAGTCCGTCCAGTTCCTTCTGGAAGACATAGGAAATCTTCACGCCGCGGCCGATGCCGCGCAGCGTTTCGAGAAGCTTCGTCTTCCCGGTTTCCTCGAGCCTGCGTTCGAGTTCGGGCTCCGGATTGAAGTGGCGCATGAGCGCCTCCTTCCCGACGGAGACGATGATCAGGATTTCGGTGATTCCGGAGGCGGCGGCCTCCTCGACCACATACTGGATCACGGGCTTGTCGACGATGGGGATCAGTTCTTTCGGGACGGATTTGGTGAACGGCAGGAAACGCGTGCCGAATCCGGCGGCTGGAATCACGGCTTTTTTCATTCGGTCATCTCCGGAGGCATATTGACGATCTGCGGTTTAATGACTTTGATTCCGGCTTCGGAAAGCCTGTGTTCGAGAGCGGAATACATGGCGTCGTCCTCGTAGGTTCCGATGATGGCGCCGCCGGAGCCGGTGAATTTGGCGGAGGCCCCTGCGCTCCGGGCGAGTTCGACCATGCGGCGGTTTTTGCCGCTGACGGCTTCGGCGCAGACTTTGCAGCGGAGGTCGAAGTTCCGGTTCAGCAGGGCCGGAATCGCGGAGTAGTCATGTGTTTCGATGCACGCGCGGACCCTGTCGGTGAGTTCGGCCCATTCGCGCATGGCGGCGAGGACGTCCGGCCTGCCGTCCTCGAAATCGTGGCGGAGGCGGCTGTGGAGGACTTCGGAGCCCTCGGCAAGGTCGGTCCGGTACGCAATGTAAAGGTGAAGGTCATCCGGGATTTCAATCGGCGTATAGATTCCCACGCCGGTTTTTTCCATGTGTTCGCGGTTGAAGTCCATGTAGACGGGCTGGTTGTACGACTGGGCCACGCGATCCTGGAGTCCTGCGGGGATTCCGAGCTCGTCCTTTTCGACCGAAAGCACGAGATTCGCAAAGTGGTCTGGTGAAATCGTCACGCCGTAGAAGCGGCAGAGGTTCCGCATGGCGGCGGTGATGATCGCGGAGGAGCCGGCCAGCCCCAGCCGGTTCGGGATCGTGCTGCGGTAGCGCATGGTGAAGTTCTTGTCTTCGATCGTGAGCCCGTGTTCCTTCACATAGCCGTAAAACTTGTTGATCGCGGCCTTCAGCAGACGGATTCCGCCGTAGTAGCCGTAGAGGCGGATGTCCTTGTGGAGTTCGGCCATGCTGCCGAAGCTGTTGTGGTCGCGCAGGGAAGGCAGAAGGTCCAGTTCGGGGCTTTCATAAAGTTCCGCTTCGGCCGAATAGTTGCCGAACACAAAGGCGATTGTCTTGCCGAAATAGCCGTCGGAGGGGTTTCCGACCAGCGCCGCGCGCGGATATGCCCTGCTTCTGAGAATCATTCTGCCGGTCTCCTGGTTAATCCGATATAATACAATTTCTCCGCATGTTTTTCAAGCGCGGATTGAAAAATTCCGCCCGCCGGTGTAGATTTTGAAAATCAGGATTTTTCATGAAACGCCAGAATTCGGAACATTTTCTTGCAGAGTGCATGCGCCGGATTCCGGAACTCGGCGAAGCCGGACTCCGGAACCTGCTCGTCAATCTCTTTTCCGGCGGAACCGTTCCCGAAGAGTTCCGGAACTGCCGCTTTTCCCGCAGGGAATACACGCCCGGCGCAGTCGGCCCGGAAATTCTGGGCCTTCTCTGCGAACGGCTCCGCGGCGGAAGGCGTTCCGGGACGGTCTACACGCCGCATGAAATTGCGGAGCGCATGTGCCGCGGCTCCCTCGCCGCCTGGCTCGGTCCCGGCGCGGAGCCGCTGTTTTCCGGCCGGACCGCGGACCTTTCCGCTTCCGAACGGAACCGTCTTCTGGAAAAGCTCCGCACCGTGAGAGTCTGCGACCCCGCCGCGGGCGCCGGCGAATTTCTGCTCCGCATGGCGGAACTCCTTCTGGAATGCCGCATGCGGCTCGGCGCGGAGCCGCCGGAGGAAATCCGCCGCGGCATTGCGGAACGGAACCTCTTCGGCATGGACCTCGACCCGGAGGCGCTCGAAACCGCGCGGAGCCGTCTGGCGCTCGCGGGCTTCCCCGTCCGGAACCGGCTGGAGCGCGGAGACAGTCTCTCCGACCTCGAAGGCCGTTCGTTCGACCTTGTGATCGGGAATCCGCCGTACCTGAGTCCCGGGCTCCGCGGATCGGGAACTCTTTCCCGCAAGACGGCGGAGCGTCTGCGTGCCGCATTTCCAGGCTCCGCCGAATACAAGATCAGCCTTTTTGCGCTCTTCATGGAGCTGGCGGTCCGGCTGACGGATTCCGGCGGGATTCAGAGCTTCATCGTGCCGGACAGTTTCCTGCTGGGACGCTACTACTCGAAAATCCGGAGGACCATCCTCGAGCAGAATGAAATCCTGCGTCTGGAACTCGTCCGCGGAAAGGTGTTCGGCACGCGGACCGTGGGTTCCTGCGTGATCTACCTGTTCCGGAAAGACGGAGGGAAGAATCCGGCCGTGGAACTGATCGAACGGTGCGGAGATGCCTGTTCCGTTCCCTTCCGTCTGCCGCAGACGTTTTTCGAAAGCCGCCCCGGAAACCGTTTCCAGCTGTTTTTCCGGGAAAGCGATTTTCTCCTTGCGCAGAAGATCGAATCCGGCGCAAAGCCGCTTTCCGGATTTCTCATGTTCTCAAGCGGACTCATCGGCAGGCATGGACAGGATTCCATCACGTCGAAGGTGAAAAAGTCCGCCTTCTGGAAGCCGGGAATCGCCTCCGGCAGCGCGGTTCTGCCGTTCCGGATCGACCGTTCGGGCCGCTGTTTCCTGAACACGGAAAAACGGTGCGTCAAGAGCGGACTCGGCAAGGCGCGCTTTTCCGAACCGAAACTTTTCCTGCGGCAGACCGGGGACTCGCTCGTCTGCGCGTACGATTCCGCGGGGCTTCTGGCGCTGAACAATGTGCACGTCGGGAATGCCGTCGGGTCAAAACGCCTTCTGAAGGCCGCCGCGTGCATTCTGAATTCGAAAATGATGAACTGGTACTACCGGACGGTTTCCCTCGAACGGCATCGCGCCCTGGCGCAGATCGACATCGACGCGCTGAACCGTCTGCCGATGCGTCTTCCGGAGCGCGCCGCGGAAGAACTGGAACGGCTTTACGGCCGCATGGAATCCGGAACGGGCACCGCGGACGAGCTGGAATCGGCCGTCTGCGCGCTTTACGGGCTCACGGAACAGGAGCGCAGAATCATCGGACGCGGGTAAGGCTTCATTTGCGTTTCGCGCGCCGGAACGCATCGCCGAGGGAATCTTCCTCCGGAGGAGCCTCTTTTTTCGGAACCGGAGCTTCTTCCGGCGGCAGGGAAACCGCACGCGACGGAACGGTCCGCAGTCGTTTTTCCTTCGGAACCGGAGCCGCGGCAGCGGGCTGTTTCGTCTTCCGGAACCCGGTCAGAAGCTTCAGACGGCGTTCCGCGGTCTCCAGCAGGAGAAGCGCGGCCGCAAGCACCAGAAGCCACGGCGAAAGATTCTTCGATTCCAAAACCTTCGGAATATCCCGCCAGAGTTCCTCCGGACGCAGCCGCTCGACGCCGCCGGAGGAGGCGGCAAGCTCGAAGGCGTCCGATTCGCCGGGACGGTGCGTCTCCGGGCGGAATTCGGGCGAGTACGGGAGTACGGCGGGCGCGATCTGGAACGGACGCTTTCCCGGCCACGAAACGGTTCCGAGCTGGACCGATCCTCCGCGCAGCGGAATTTCCGCTTCCAGACGGTCCGCGGAAACCCACGCGAATGGATATTTTTCCGAACGGACGGAGCCGTCGGCATTCTGCGAAAGGGCCGTCACGACGGGCGGCGTGCGGAAGGGGTCCTGTTCGCGGGCGGGGTCCAGCTCCAGCGTCACGCGGTGGATTCCGTTCACGATCTCCTGAGAAACGAACCATTCGCCGGAGCCTTCCTCCGGGACAAGCACGCTGTCGGCCAGCGCGGCCAGGAACGGCGCGGCGGCGGGATCGGAGGCAAAGCGGCCGGAATAAGCGCCGTCGGCCTCGCCCGCGAACACGGCGGCGCGCCCGAGTCCGGCCTGACCCGCCGCGGCAATCGGCGCACGGTCATCGTCGTCGACGGCCATCAGGAGTTCGCAGTCCTTTTTCGGGAACAGCAGGTTGTATCCGCCGAGCTCGGCGGAAGGCGGCAGTTTCGCGCCCGGCATCAGCACATGCGAAGCCGGAGTGAACACCACTTTTGCGGGAGTGTCGACGAACGTGTTCCGGACCATGACGAACGTGTCCTCGGCGAAGATTCGCGGCAGTTCTTCGGGGCGGTCGGAAAAGTAGACGATTCCGTTCCCGCGGCGGGCGATGTCCTTGAGGAACACGGCGTCCGAATCGGCTTCGGTTCCGAGCCCGACCACGCTCACGGTGATCCCGGCCTTCGAAGTCTGTTCGAGCAGGAACTGATAGTTTCCCGGCTCCTCGGCGTCGGCGGCATCGGCGAAAAGAATCAGGTGGCGGACGGGCGCCTTCGAACGGTAAAGTTCCTTTGCGGCGGCGTCGAGCGCGGTATAGCAGAAGATTCCGCCGCCCATGGATTCGATCGAGCGGATCCGCGCTTCGCCGCCGGAAATCTCCTCGGCGGGAGTCAGCGGAATCACGGTGTGGGCGCTGCTGTCGACGGCGATCACGCCGAATTCGTCGCCGGGCATCATGAGCTTCAGAACTTCGGCGGCGGCAAGGTCGGCCAGGTCCATCTTGGTCATGCTTCCGGCGGAAACGGCCATGCTTCCCGAGCGGTCGAGTGCGATCATCACGGCGGAATTCTTCTTGCGGAGGTCGCGCTTCTGTTCGAGCGAAACAGGCAGGACCGCTTCCAGCGGCGAGCGGTAGTATCCGCCCGGCTGGAACGAATTCTTTCCGCCCGTCATGAAGAGGCCCAGGGCACCGGCGCGGACCGCCTCCGCGAGCGCGTTCATGCCGCCGGGCCCGAGTTTCTTCGCGGGAACGTTTTCCAGAATCACGCCGGAATGCTGGGCGAGATTTTCCGGGCGGAGCGCGGCGGCGGACGGCGCGGAAACCGTCACGGGCATTCCGGCCTCGCGCAGGATCCGCCCGAGATTCCCGGAAGGCGACTCCGTCAGAAGAAGCACGTCCTTCCGTCCGCGGATCTCCACAAGTTTCCGTGCAAGATTGTTTTCCGGAACGCCGTCGCGGAAGGCCGGATTTTCCGGTTCGACCCGCACGCGGTAGTCCGCGATTCCGGGATTCTGCGAACGGTCGCGCCAGGAAACGTTCGTGATCCCCGCGGCGAGCTCGACCGTGCGCACGCTCCAGGGCCCCCCGTTCCGGCTCACGGAAACCTTCGCGCGCATGGACTGCGGCGAAACGATCCGCGCGCTCAGCGTGTAATACTCCCCCGGCGCGGCGGAAAGCGGCGAAACAAGTTCGGCGACCGCGCAGTCTCCGGCGGAAGGCCGCGCGAGCTTCATCCAGTCGACCGCGATCCCGCGGGCCGCGGCGCGCGCAAACGCGGATGCCGGGTCGCGCCCGGTCCAGCGGCCGTCCGTCATCAGCAGAATGCGTCCCGGCGTACCGGAGGGGATCATGGCGAGCGCCGACTCCAGCGCATCGGCCAGCGAAGAACCGTCGGGGTCGAGCCCAACGGCGGAAAAGTTTTCAAAACGCGAGGGATCCGGCACCTTTTCGACGGCGGTTCCCGCGGCGAACGAGACTGCGCCGAGCGAACATTCCTTCGGCCGTTTCGAGTCGAGCAGACGCACGGCGCGGAGCTCCGCCTCTCCGGACTCCGGCGGCATGGAGCGGCTTCGGTCGGCAATCGCGACGGCCAGCCCGGAGCGTCCCGGAATCTTCACGGAAATCCCGGAAAGCGCAAGCACGAGGACCGCATAAAGCGCCAGACGGAGCCGCTGGACCGTGCGTCCGGCAAAGGGCTTCGCCTGCCACAATGCCAGCAGAGGAAGGATCAGCAGAAGCGCGGCAGGATATGCGAACTCGATCATCGCGCGGCCCTCCGTTTCCCGAACAGGGTCTGATGAAGCGCCAGGACCGCTCCCGCCAGCACGAGGAAGAGCCAGCCGAACGGACGGCGCGCGGTTCCGGAAGGCTCCGGCGGCGCGGAAGCGGGAAGCTCCTGCGCCGAACAGCGCCCCAGGTCGGATTCGGCGGCGGAAAGCGCAAGCACGTTCACGCGCCATTTCGATTTTCCGGCGGAAAGATCGTGGATTCCCGGCGGGAGCGATGCGAACCGCGCCGTTCCATGAACGGGCCGGACGCTCACCGGTTCCGAATTCCGGTCTTCCGGCAAAGCCGTCACGGAACCGGACTCCTTCCGCAGCTTCACTTCCACCGTTTCTCCGGCGCGGAAGTTCGCGCGGACAGGGCCCGGCCGTTCGTTCCGCAGGACGTCCGAAAGGTTCCAGAAGAACACCGGCCAGAACGGAGTTTTCGGGAGATTCGACCCCTCCAGCCGCAGATTGACAGAATAGTCCAGAAAACCGTCCCGCCGCTCCACGGAAACGAGCGACGTGTCCGAGCGGTCGGCAAGGATTGTTCCGGGGAGCTTCACGCCCTTCGCCGCGTTCCACAGGAGGCCGCTGAATTCGATTCCGCGCAGGACGTCGCCCGCGGTGATTCCGGCGGGCTGTTCCAGCAGGACAGCGCCCTTCTCCGGATAGAGCCACAGGAAGCGGTGACAGTCGCCCTTCTCCTGAAAATCGGTGCCGAACACGAGTTCCGGATTCTCGGAAACAACGAGGTACTCGGGGTTTTCCGCAAGCATTTTTTCCAGCGCCGCGCGGGCGGGGTCGGGCAGATTGGCGTTCACGGAACACCGGAGCGGCGGCCGGTTCACGGGGAGCAGCGTGACGGAATCGTCGCACGCCAGCGCGCCGCCGGGCGAAATCGAGGCTGTCACGGGGAGTCCGTCGAGCCGTTCCGTCAGGCGGCAGACGACTTTGCGGACTTCGCCGGGTTCCAGCGCCAGCTCCTCCGTCCGCTTTGCATAGTCGAGGGAGAGCGTCAGGGTCGTTTTCCGTTTTGAAAAGTTCGCAAGTTCCAGCAGAAGCCGGTCCTTCGAGCGTCGCGCGTTCACGATTCCGGCGTTGGGGAGCGCTTTCCCGGCGGAAAACCAGCCGGTGTCAGGAGCCAGTGCAAAGTCCGGCGCATGGTCGGTGAAGATCAGAATTTCGGCTCCCGGAATGCGGCTTCTTGCGAGCGCCGCCGCGGCGGCCAGATCGGACGAAACGCCGCGCGTACGCCACTGTCTTTCCAGCCCGGAAACGGAACA